>JAISYX010000009.1 GCA_031269595.1 Oscillospiraceae bacterium | reverse complement strand
AACGGTAGGGGCAGACCTATGTGTCTGCCCAAAAACGGGGGTTTTGCGGCAATCTGGGCAGACACATAGGTCTGCCCCTACTGAGCGAAAAAAACTTGGCTTGTCTTTCTCATTTTTTGGTTTTTTTCAACTTGACTTGTCCCCCTTTGCATTGTATAATGTTAATATGGGACAAAAGTATGAAAAAGAACCGAGAACAGACACGGTAGTCCCCGAATCGTGGTGTCAAGTATTGTGAAGAAAGGGCGCAGAAATCTACGTATATGGTGCTTAATTATGAAAAATCATATCATTATCAAAAAATTACTGATAATTCTTTTTTGCTGTGCAATGGTTCTGCCCTGCGGGCTTGGTGCTCTTGCTGTTACTGAAGATCTGCCCGTCGTCAAAACCACGCAAAATCCATGGACATTGGTCCCCTGCGATTATTACGTCTATGTCCTTGCTCCCGATGGCTTGGTAAATATACGTGTGGGCGTGGGTGTCAAGTATAAAAAGGTTATACCTGACGGCATACCCAATTATGAGCGTTTACATATTATTGAGGAGACACGCAACAAAAAGTGGGGCTATGCCGAATACCATGGCAAGAAGGGCTATCTAACCCTTACCTCTACAGTTAGCCAAATACCCACTACCCCCATTGAATACGAGGCCTACACCGCCGAGGCGAATATTAAGATGTATGACGAGCCCTCCGTTGACAGCAAAGACCTAGGCCTTGCAGTTCCAAAGGATTTGCAGGTGCAGGTTCAACAGCGTTCAGATAACGCATGGGTGTATATAGTATATAAATTCTATGATGCCAATCTGGATGACGTTAAAGGCTGGATTAAGGAAGAGCAGCTCACAAAAACCCCGCCTCCCACTACTGTAGCAAGCACAACAGAGGCGGTTACTGCTGCCCCTATTATAACAAACGTGCAGCCCACTTCCTCAAACTCAGCCTTTGGAGGCTCTGCGCTGGTTTTACCCCTTATTGTTGTTTGCATATTGCTGGCTATAGCAGTTATAGTTTTGATTATCGCACTGCTTTCAAAGCGCAAAAATCGCAGGTATTACGACGATGACTATGATGACATTGACGGCTTGGGTTCCGCAACTCTCTCCAGAATGCCCCTAGAGCCGGCTATTCCACGCCGCAACGATAACTATGGCCGCCGCTTGGACGACGCAGAGAGGCCGTATCCTCCCCAGCAGAGAGGCTATGGTACCCCTCCGCAAAGGAACATACCGCCGCCATCTCAAAGCAGAAGCGCACCGCCATCTCAGGGCAGCTATAGAAGGCCGCCGCCCTCCAGTTTTAGTGACCTGGACGACTAAAATCTGTAGTATTCTAGTCTCTAGTTTCTAGCCTCTAATATCTAGTTGCGGAGTTTTTCCCTGTACCCTCCGCATGATAAATCAAAAAAGGAGCTCTCTATAACTATGTCCATAAAAAGATATTCTTACACAGACGTTAAATGCCCCCGAGAGGTCGTGCTTTTGCAAAGCACGGGCTGTTCTTGGGGGCATTGTACTTTTTGCGATTACCAAAATGACAAGAGCATGAGCGCAGCCGCAGCCGCTAAGCTAAACAGGCAGATTCTCCGCCTTGTTACAGGCAAAAGCGGAGTTCTGCAAATTATAGATTCCGCCTCTTTTAGTGAGCTGCCCATGGAAACGCTCCTAGATGTGCTTGCTGTCTGCAAGGAGAAAAATATACATAAAGTAATATTAGAGCAGCATTGGTCGTATCGTAGTGGGTTTTGGGTTCTCTCTGACCTGTTTGAAAGCCGTGGGGTGGAGTGCCTCTTCCTTGGGGGGATAGAGAGCTTTAACCCGCAAATCAGGGGCGGCTTGTTTAACAAGGGCATGGGCAGAGACGGGCCTGAGGAGATACGCAGGTACTTTCAATGGGTTAATCTGCTGTGCGGCGTAAAGGGGCAGAGCCTCGAGGGCGTGCTGGAGGATATACATATTGGTCTTGAGCTGTTTGAACGGGTTATTCTTAACATCTTCATTACAAATTCAAGCTCCGCTCAGCGTGATGAAGAGCTAATAGCAGCATTATATGCGCACCCTGAGTTCCCCTTGCTAAAGGCGAACTCAAAAATAGAAATTCTGGAATACGGCAACCCGCTTTCAGACGGAACTCTAGGCGGGATAGGATATGGAGAAGAGGAGACAATCAAATGAACCTAGACACTTTAAACAACGGCAAAATATCACGGGAGAGATTCCTAAGCATTATAACGGTGATTTACTCAATGCTAATGATTACATCAAATGTAATGGCTTTAAAGGTAATAGAAATAGCCGGCGTTACCATGGATGCAGGAACTGTAACCTACCCCCTAACCTTTATGATAGGTGACATGATAGCCGAAAATTTTGGCTACAAAACAGCCCGCAATCTTATTTGGTACGGCTTTGGAGCTAACCTGTTATTCTCAGTTTTTGCCTGGACAGGCACTCTGCTGCCCGCCCAAGACGTCTTGGAGCCACTTACCATAGGCTACAACCACCTGTTTACATACAGTCTTAGGATACTGCTGGCATCCTTTACAGCTTATTTGGTTGGCTCGCTGTTAAACGCAGCCTCCCTTATATGGATACGCAGGGTTACGGGCACACGCTGGGTGGCCGTGAGAACCATAGGCAGCACCGCACTTGGCGCACTTGTGGATACAGCTATATTTACTGTTTTGGCATGGGCAGGCACAATGCCGCTTATGCCTATGATAAAGATGGGCTTGTGCGGCTATGGCATAAAAATGGCCTATGAGGGAATTATAGCAACCCCGCTGAACTATGTGGTTAACCCCTTTATCAAGAAACGGGTGGAGATTTAGTCTAAATATACAACAAAACAGAGGGTGAGAAAGCGCAGCGGCTTCTTGCCCTCTGTTTTTAAATTCTATTCAGTGTTATCTTTTGCCATACAGCTTATTCAACAGCTTTTGCATCCAAGCACCATATTTTTGAACAATCTTATTATATTCCTCTTCAGAGATATATTCAACATACGGACAATCAGGTGCAGCAGGGATTTTAATTAATATATCACTCATCCTAAGCCATTCACTTATATAATCCTCATTAAACTTTTTGTGTTTACGGATGAATGTTTTAGCCTGTTCAGTTTCTTTAAAGGTTCCTTTTTTTGTTATCTCAACCCAGTTGTTAAAAACCAGCTTGCTCATGCCGTAATTTAACTCTTGCCATGTAAAAATTGAATGATTCAAACGGTCGCCCGTGTGGATAATATCCTCCCAGCCGCAACCTTTTTTGTAACCGTGAAGAGACATGAGAAGCCACATGTCATAGGTTTCATATTTTTCTAATGAGTACTCCATATCTATCGCCCCAGATTCATGCTGGCAATGTACGCATGAATCAATCCTTTCTATTTTCTGCACAAGCAAAAGGGATTACCTACAGGCCTCAGCTTCTGCCCTGCAGAGCCCTTTTAACAGCTGCCTCAAAGCCTATAATCCCAGGAAAGGCCACTACTGTTAGGGTTGCGCCCTTAATAAGGTTAACAATTGTAGCGTACCAAATGTTAGCCCATAGCTCCCTATGCTTAAGACTGATGTTTAAAAAGTATTGAAAAAACAGCGGTGTTATAAAATAGTTCCCCGCAATGCCAATGGCAGCAATGCACGGTATAGCCAGCATTGCGGCAAAAACTATACGCATAGCAGAAGAGCCTGCACTCAAACTATTCCCGCCGGATTGCTTGCGGCCTACTCGGTAAATAATTGAAAAGGGCAGCACGTATCCGCAGCCTACTAAAAAATTCATAAGATTTCCAAAGCCCATTTGCGTGCCAAAGCCCTTGGTTATAAGCTCAATCAGGTTTTTGATAAGCTCAACCAGCACACCGTAAATCGGCCCTAACACAGCACCTGCAAGGAGTGCGGGAACATCGCTAAAATCCATTTTAAGATGCGGAGCTGCGGGCATAACGCTAAACTCCAAAAGAAAGAGGACAAAGGCCAATGCCGAAAGCAGAGCCGTTAAAATAAGATTTACCAATTGTTTGTTTTTCATAAGTATTAATCCTTTCATAATACAAAAAACCCATAGAGAATAAGGCTCTCCATAGGGTGAAAGTTTAAAACAAAACTCTTCTTCCATCCGGACTTTAACCGTTGGCTTTGGAATCGCACCAAAATCAACCGCAATAAAGCGGCTCACGGGCTAGCCGAGTAGTTCAGCATTACCGTCAGTGGGGAATTTCACCCCGCCCTGAAGAGGGTTCTTTGCGTGTTTAGTTGTGTGTGGTGGGTTCAAAGGTTTCTTTAAACACCTCGTGCGCTATCTCTGGGTCGTCTATTTTCTCGTTATCAACATAGCAATAACCTCTCCACTTGTTGGAGTTAAATGCATCTGCTAAATCATCCATCTTTAAATAATCGTTAATAGACTTAACTTCATTTTTTTCTATGTCATAAACAATATTTGTGCTGTAATTTCCATATCCGTCAATTTCTGGAATAACTATATGTACATCAAAAAGGCTTGCATTTTCAGGAAAGTCTCTTTCAGCATATGCAGAAATTAACTTTTCATAATATAGCCTGACGTTCATCAAGAAAGTTCATTCCTCTTTTATCTGCAAACTCCTCAACCGTTACGTTAGTTGTTATCTTGTGAAATCTTACAGTTATCTTTGTGTATTCTGAGATAAACTCATCTAAACTAAGAGGAATTTCCTCTGTTGTAAGACGGTCATATAGTTCGGTAAGCTTAGTAACGGTCTCATCACTTGGCTTGTACTCGATTCTTGGATATATCTTGTATCGCACCTTGGGATAAGCCCTGTTTTTTAACTTGTCACTTAACTCCTTAAGCGTTATATCATCATAATTTTTTTTGCTTATAGGTTTCATATATGGCTTTTTGCTAGCTAAAACAGTGTCATTAACAATGTCTAAAATCTCGTCGTCGCCATACTTTAAAAAGTCTGATATTTTAGCAATCTTTTTGACTCGCCATAGCCCCCACAAATAGTCCTGCGCCAAGGATTCAGAAACTAAAACCACAGGATTAGTATAAATATAACTGTATAGCATCATACGCCCAAATGTCAATGATTCAAGCGCAGGAATACCCTTTTGCAAAACAACTAACTTATAATCTGCTCTAACGCCTTGATTGTCTTTGACCCGAATAACCGCCATATACTGAAAAAGCTCATCCTCAGCATAATCAATTGAGAAAGCAGACGATAAGCCGTCTCTTTTTATGTAGTCAATTTTGTCAGCATCAAATTTTCCGTTAATTATTGATGTCATAAAACTGTAAATACTGTTTCCCTCTTCAATATTACAGCCTATAATAATTTTTCCGGCTTCTTCAAGAACCTTTTTTAATGCTGCTTCATTCTTAGAATCATGCGGATATTCAACGCAATTTAGCATAAACTTCAAAAATGAAGGCGTGTTAATTACAACAAAGCTTAAAATTTCATGAGGCTTTGCCCCCTGAAAATTCAAAATATCCTCTAAGTCGGACTGCATTTGTACAAATTCGTCAAAACTGCTGTACACAATTTCTGATAAATGCGACCAAAAACCATGCCCAATATCGTGCAACAACGCTGCCAAGCAAATTACATGTTCTCTTTCTAATGTAATCTCTTGGCTTCCCTTTGCTGCTGACTCAACCTTGTTGTACTTTTCGTTGTTGCGAAGCGCACTCAGCATTTTCTTTGCGCACCATGCTACCCCAAGAGAATGGTCAAATCTGGTGTGGCTGGCTGTTTGAAACTTTGCTCTGGCTAAGCCTAACTGTCTTACATTTCTTAACCGCTGAAAAAGAGGGGAGTCTATAATTTGCACTTCCCATTTTTCAAATTCCATTTTTCCCCAAACTACGTCATTAAAGTGAGTTAAGGAGTCCTTTTGTGAGCATACATAACCTTTCATTAAAGACTCAACAAACTCATCTAAATCATTTTCAATGGCCTTATACGCAACAGACTGCGCTCTTAATTGGTCAATACATCCCATAAGGATAACCCCCTAATTAAATTTATCTGCTAAGCTTTTCATGCCGTTCTTGATTTTTGTTTTTGTATCGTCATCAAAATCCAGTGATTGAAATATATTTTCGGCCTCTTGCTTACTAAAATAAATAACAATATTATTGTACGTGGGATTAACCTTCCCCATATATCCAAGAGTTTGCGCAGCCAAAAGACCATCATCGATCTTTTTTGAACAATAGTCATTAATACCTACTCTGAAATTTATATCAGATAGCATTTCGGGGTATTTTTGTTTGTTTTCCTCTTTGAAATCATATATGATTTTTGAAATATTACTAAAATTTGTTATTGGTTTATCTTTAATAACCAATGCAGCCAAAAGATATTTTACAAAGTCAGTACCTTTAAGAGCAGGCAAACTTTTAAAAGTAAGAGGATTACCTTTTTCGTCTTTATACGGCGATTCATAATCATTTATCGTATCTTTATAGCTTATCATACCGCAATTTCACCTCCGTTTGTAGTCTCCGCTGTTTCCGCTTGCAGTAAATTTATATTATACAATAGTATGCTTTTATTTGTACAAATAATACAAACAAAAAGCCACTAGCATAATATTCCAATTGCGCAATTGTGTGAGTAGGAGGTCTTGCGCTTTAAGTGGAATTCTCGGTGCGGGAAATTCACCCGCACCGAGAAAACAGCAGATTTTCAATTGTATTAGCTGTTAACAGCGGTAACAACGCCGGAACCAACAGTTCTGCCGCCCTCACGGATAGCAAAACGGAGGCCTTCCTCTATAGCGATAGGTGTGATAAGCTCAACATCCATCTCTACGTTATCGCCGGGCATACACATCTCTGTGCCCTCAGGCAGCGAGACAACGCCTGTAACGTCTGTTGTTCTGAAATAGAACTGAGGACGATAGTTGTTAAAGAAGGGTGTATGACGGCCGCCCTCGTCCTTTGTAAGAACGTAAACCTGACCGTGGAACTTTGTGTGGGGAAGGATAGAGCCGGGCTTTGCAAGAACCTGACCACGCTCTATATCTGTTCTTTGAACACCACGGAGCAGAACGCCGATATTGTCGCCTGCCTCAGCGTAATCAAGGAGCTTACGGAACATCTCTATGCCCGTAACAACAACCTTTCTTCTCTCTTCTGTAAGACCAACAATTTCAACTTCCTCAGAGAGCTTAAGCTGTCCGCGCTCAACTCTGCCTGTAGCAACTGTGCCGCGGCCTGTGATTGTGAAAACATCCTCAACAGGCATCAGGAAGGGCAGGTCAGCCTTGCGCTCAGGTGTGGGGATAAAGCTGTCTACTGATTCCATAAGCTTAAGGATAGACTCATAAACGGGGTCATTCGGGTCTGTGGCAGCACTGTCAAGAGCAACCTTTGCAGAGCCGATGATGATAGGTGTATCATCGCCCGGGAACTCATACTCGCTGAGAAGCTCACGAACTTCCATTTCAACAAGCTCTAAGAGCTCAGGATCGTCAACCTGATCAGCCTTATTCATATAAACAACGATATAAGGAACGCCAACCTGACGGGAGAGCAGGATGTGCTCTCTTGTCTGAGGCATTGGGCCGTCTGCAGCTGAAACAACAAGGATAGCACCATCCATCTGTGCAGCACCTGTAATCATGTTCTTAACATAGTCGGCATGGCCAGGGCAGTCAACGTGAGCATAGTGGCGGTTAGCCGTTTGATACTCAACGTGAGCTGTGTTAATTGTAATGCCACGCTCTCTCTCTTCAGGAGCCTTATCAATGTTGGCATAGTCAACATAGTCAGCATCGCCTGTAAAGTGCAGAACCTTTGTTATAGCTGCTGTCAAGGTGGTTTTGCCGTGGTCAACGTGACCGATAGTACCAATGTTAACATGGGGTTTATTTCTTTCAAATTTTTCCTTTGCCATTGGATTTAATCCTCCTTTAAATAACAAATACAAATATTTTTTTTATTCTAACACATATCTTGCCGCAAAGCAAGAAATTTATTAAAAAATTAATCCCTTTTTGACCGTTCTGAAATAATTTTTTCAGAAACGCTCTTTGGAACCTCTGAATAATGTGCAGGCTCCATAGAATACACGCCTCTGCCCTGAGTTCTGGAGCGCAAGGTTGTTGCGTAACCAAACATCTCAGAAAGTGGCACGTGAGCTGTAATTTGCTGTGCGCCTGTAATGGCCTCCATGCCCTGAATCATGCCACGGCGTGAGTTAAGGTCGCCCATAACGTCGCCCATGTATTCCTCAGGAACTACCACAACAACCTTCATTATAGGCTCAAGCAGCACCGAGCCTGCTTTTTTAAGCAGCTCCTTGGTGGCCTGAGAGCCTGCAATCTTAAAGGCCATATCAGAGGAGTCAACCTCGTGGTAAGAACCATCATACAGTGTTACCTTAACGTCAACAACGTTGTAGCCGGCCATAACACCCGAGAGAAGAGCACCCTGTGCACCTGTATCAACAGCGGGGATATACTCCTTGGGAACAGTACCGCCTGTAACGGCGTTAACAAATTCATAGCCCTTGCCCTGCTCGTTGGGCTCTATGCGCATTTTAACATGTGCAAACTGGCCCGAACCGCCGGACTGCCTTTTGAACCTGTGGTCAATGTCGGCATTGCCCTTTATGGTCTCCTTGTAGGCAACCTGAGGTGCGCCTACATTTGCTTCAACCTTAAATTCACGCATTAGTCTGTCGACTATGATTTCAAGGTGAAGCTCACCCATACCGGCAATTATGGTTTGGCCTGTCTCTTCATCTGTGTAGGCCTTAAAGGTTGGGTCTTCCTCGGCAAGCTTGCTAAGGGCTATGCCCATTTTTTCTTGGCCCGCCTTGGTTTTAGGCTCTATAGCTACACGTATAACAGGCTCGGGGAACACCATGGATTCCAAAATGATGGGATGCTTCTCATCACAGAGGGTATCTCCTGTTGTGGTGTTCTTAAGACCTACTGCGGCGGCTATGTCGCCTGAGTAAACTATATCTAAATCCTTCCTGTCGTTTGCGTGCATTTGAAGGATACGGCCTATACGCTCATTGTTATCCTTTGAGGCGTTATAAACACCGCTGCCCTTGTTGAGCACGCCGGAATAAACACGGAAGAAGCAGAGCTTACCCACAAATGGGTCGGTTGCTATTTTGAATGCCAGAGCAGAGAAAGGCTCGTTGTCTGAAGACGGACGGGTCTCCTCCTCCTCGGTATCAGGGTTTACACCCTTGATTGGGGGAATATCTGTGGGGGCAGGCATATACTCAACTATAGCGTCAAGCAGCTTTTGCACGCCCTTGTTCCTGTAGGATGTGCCGCAGGCCACGGGAACCATGGCGTTTGCCAGAGTAGCCTTGCGTATGCAGGATTTAATCTCCTCCTGAGTAAGCTCCTCGCCTGCAAAGTATTTTTCAAGCAGAACATCATCCTGCTCAGCAACATACTCTATAAGCTCGGCTCTGTACTGCTCGGCCTTTTCCTGCATATCCTCGGGGATTTCCTCCTGACGAATATCCTTGCCTAAATCATCATAATAGATATAGGCCTTCATCTCCACAAGGTCGATAACTCCCTTAAAGAAGTTCTCGGCTCCAATGGGGAGCTGAATAGGCACAGCGTTGCATTTAAGTCTTTCACGCATCATTTGCACAACACGATAAAAGTCTGCGCCCATAATATCCATCTTGTTAATGTAAGCCATGCGGGGAACCTTGTAGTTATCCGCCTGTCTCCACACTGTTTCAGACTGGGGCTCAACACCGCCCTTTGCACAAAACACTGTAACAGAGCCGTCCAGCACACGAAGGCTGCGCTCTACCTCTACAGTAAAATCCACGTGCCCGGGGGTATCTATAATATTAACACGGTGGTCTTTCCAAAAGCAGGTTGTAGCAGCAGAGGTGATAGTAATACCACGCTCCTGCTCCTGCTCCATCCAGTCCATTGTTGCGGCTCCGTCATGAACGTCGCCCATTTTGTAATTAACACCCGTATAGAACAGAATTCGCTCTGTTGTTGTTGTTTTACCGGCGTCTATGTGAGCCATGATGCCGATGTTACGGGTTTTTTCAAGTGATACTTGCCTTGCCATCTATTTCCTCCTTGAAGCATAAAGACATGAAAAATGGGTTTACCATCTAAAATGGGCAAAGGCCTTGTTAGCCTCGGCCATCTTGTGAGTATCATCACGCTTCTTGGCCGCACCGCCGTTACCATTGACTGCGTCAAGGATTTCACCGGCGAGCCTCTCCTTCATAGTTCTCTCTGAACGCAGACGAGAATACTTAGAGAGCCAACGCAAACCCAGGGTTTGCTTTCTGTTCGGCCTTACCTCAATTGGAACCTGATAAGTGGCACCGCCTACACGGCGAGCCTTAACCTCAAGCAGGGGCATGATATTCTCCATACTGGCCTCAAAAACCTCTAAAGGGTCTTTGCCTGTTTTTTCACGGATAATATCAAAGGCCTCGTAGACGATTTTTTGGGCTACGCCCTTTTTACCGTCATACATAATGTTGTTAATAAGACGTGTAACGATTTTGGAATTGTACAGCGGATCCGGCAAAACGTCACGCTTTGCCACGCTACCTCTTCTTGGCACTACACTTCCCTCCTTCATAATAATGATATCATAGGTACTTCGAAAGCGACACACCTCCGACGGTGACAATGGAAAGGTTATATAAATTGACAATTGAAAGTTGAAAATTGAAAATTATGAGGAAGGGCTGCGCCCTTGCCCAATTAACTCTCAACCGCAAGCTTGCTTTTGCCACAGAATAAAGCTTTTCATTGTTCCATGCTGGGAAAATGTCAGTTTGAAATGCGGGGCGGCAACTACTTCGCCGCTCCTGCCTTGGGCCTCTTCGCTCCGTACTTTGAGCGGGACTGCATACGCTTTGCAACGCCTTGAGCGTCAAGGGTTCCTCTTATGATGTGGTAACGCACACCAGGGAGGTCCTTAACACGGCCGCCGCGGATAAGCACCACGCTATGCTCTTGCAGGTTGTGACCAACACCCGGAATGTAAGAGGATACCTCGATTCCGTTTGAGAGCCTTACTCTTGCGATTTTACGCAGGGCAGAGTTAGGCTTTTTAGGTGTGGCTGTTTTAACTGCTGTGCACACGCCTCGCTTTTGTGGGGAGTTGTGGTCTGTTTGAATGTGTCTTTTGGTGTTTAAGCCCTTTAAAAGAGCAGGTGCGGTAGACTTTCTCTCAGATACCTCACGACCCTTGCGAACTAACTGGTTAAAGGTTGGCAATAGTTTCACCTCCTGTTTATGGAATGGGATTTAGCCGCCATTATTTTGGCGCAACTAAACAAACGGCAAAAGCCGCAGTGTTATTATTATACTTCATTTAAGCTGAGTTGTCAAGCAGAATTTGTGAATTTTGCAGTGAAAAGCGAAAAGTTAAAATAATTGAGAATTGAAAATGAAAAATTGAAAATTTTGGTGGATTTGCTACGCAAATTTTGATTAAAGAGTTCGCAGAGGCAATCGACTTGCTCGCCTGCGAACTTGGCAGAAAAACCGTAGCGTGCACCAAGTAATTCTATCGTCCCATTTACGTGCGTCATTGCGAGCACGCAACCAAGCTGCAGCAACAGTAAAGTGTGGTGTGCGAAGCAATCCAGTGGAATAAGACCAGACGCACCACAGCAGCACAAAGGCTTAGTGCACTGGATTGCTTCGCACTTGTAACCGCATGATAAATTCAAGCTCAGCGGTGCTCGCAATGACGCACGTAAATGGGACGATAGAAAGGCAACCGTATCCCCGCACTCACACAACCCGCCCAGTCTGCGGGAAACTTAGGCGGTTACCCATACTTTTTAATCAAAATTTGCGCAGCAAATCCACCATAATTTTCAATTTTCAACTTTCAATTCTCAATTATTTTCACTCTTCACCTTTCACTGCAAATTTGTAAAATTTGCCACCGCTGCACCCAAATAAAACGAATAAATAAAGCACCCCGCCACAGGCAGGCCGAACCTCTCTTCTATTGCGGCCTTGTAAAGGCTTAGCTGCTTGCCGTAATGGGCTAGCAGCTCTTGGCCGTCCTTGACCCTGTTTGTTTTGTAATCAACTATATACAGCTTGCCGTCTTTTTTATAAACACAGTCTGCAACGCCTTGCAAAATCAGCTTTTCATCGGTTTGCACCTCAGGCAGCACGGTGCTTACAGGCAACTCTGAGGTAAAGCGAATCTCTCTAAATATAGCCTCTGCGCTTTGCATATCCCTTGCCAGCGGACTGTTAAAGAAGGAATCCACCTGCTCTGTTTTAATGCTTGCGCCCTCTGCCGCTGTTAAATAGCCCTGCTCAATTAGCCTTTTAAGCTCAGCTGTGGAGCTTGCGGCCGCCGCTGCATAGTTGGCAAACTGCATGTATTTGTGCAGAGCCGTGCCCTTTTCGGTGGGAGTAAGGGCTGTCTCACGCATAAAGCTTGGCCGCTGCACGGCGGCATAGAGCCGCCCCTCCTCCTTTTTGGCAAGGTTGGAGGCCGTTATTTTAACAGGCACTCCCTGTAAATTTGAGTGGGGATATATGTAATCCAGCGCATCGGCTAACTCCGCTGAAAGCTCTGCTTCTTCACTCTCTTCGGGCTGCTCCTGCTGGATTTTTTGCTCCTTAACAAGCACCTGTGTGACTATATCTATCTTTAGCTCCTGAGCCTCTCGCAAGGGGCTTATGTGCACGTCGGGGCAGAGCTCCCGCAGCTTTGCGGCATAGGGGTGCCGCAGTGCGCAGAGTATCAGCCACTCCAAATAGCCCTTGGCAGACTGTATGTCATATGCAGATATTTCGCCGCCGTCCAGCTTTTGGGCGGCTGTTGTTATATTCTCCTCAAGCTTTTTGTCAAAGCCTGTAATAATCAGCTTTTCCCTTGCTCGGGTCATTGCTACATATAAAATTCTAAGCTCCTCGGCTATCATCTCGTTTTCAAGCTCTATGCGTATAGCCTTTTGAGCCAGAGTGTATTTGCGCTCCCGTGTGCTTTGGTTAAATATACGCATACCCATGCCATAATCTGAGTGTATGAGCAGATTTTTGTACTGATCCATACGGTTAAATTGCTTGCCTGTATCTGCTATTATGCACACGGGGAACTCCAGCCCCTTTGATTTATGTATGCTCATAATACGCACAACATTTGCATTTTCAGAGGCCGTAGAGGCTCGGTTAAGCTCTGCACGCTGCTCGGCAAGCCTGTCTATAAACCGTATAAAGCCTGAGATACCCCTGTAGCCGGAGGCCTCAAAGCGTGCGGCGTACTCCAGCATTAAAAGCAGATTTGCAAGGCGGTTCTGTCCGTTTTCCATGGCCTGAACAATAGAGGTGTAGCCTGTCCTCTCATAAATGCGGGAGATTAGCTGCTCAGAGGTCAGCGTTACAGCGGCTCTGCGCAGCTCCTCTGTGAATTTAAGGAAGCCGGCGCACTTGGCGTCGCCCTCCCTTGCACGCTCTCCTAGGGCCAGATAGAGGGGCTTTTGAGGGGAGAGTATGCGTATGCGTGCAGTTTCATCCGGTGTAAAGCCGAAGAAGGGCGAGAGCAGGCTTGCAAGCAGAGGTATATCCTGCAAGGGGTTATCTATCACCCGCAAAAGTGAGATTAGCCACAGCACCTCCCGTGAGGCGAAAAAGCCGCCCTCCTTGGGGATATAAACGGGTATGCCCGCAGCCTCCAGCTCCTCGGCAAGCAGCTTGCCCGCCTCCCCCTTGGCCGCACGGAGTATGATGCGAAAATCCCTGTATTCCGCAGGGCGCAGGAGCTTTAGCTCCTTATCAAACACCATGTATCTCTCAGCAAGCATGGTGTTAATGCGCTTGGCTATGTATGCGGCCTCTGTGCGCTTGCTCTCCTCCTTCTCCCCCGCAGAGATTAAACAGAGCTCTGCCTCTGTGTTTAATAGGGGAGGCATGTTAGCACCGTGTATGAGTGCCTGATTTTCATCATAAGCAAGGCCGCCGCTCTCCTTGCTCATGGCCTGTTCAAAGAAGAAGTTGACAAAGTCGGTAACGCTCTCTCTGCTTCTAAAATTCCTGCCCAATATAATTTTTGCAGGAAACGAGGGATTTTCCGAAGCATAGCTTGCATATCTATTGTACTTTTCTAAAAATATTCCTGGCTTGGCCTGCCTAAAGCCGTAGATGCTCTGCTTTATATCGCCAACCATAAACAGGTTGCCCTCATCCTGAGAAACCGCCTTAAATATGGCCTCCTGAGTGTGGTTGGTATCCTGATATTCATCAACCATAACCTCATCAAAGCACAATGATAACTCCCTGGCAAGCTCTGTGCGCACCTGAGTGCCGCCCTCCTGCCTTACAAGCAGATTAAGGGCAAGGTGCTCTAAATCGGAAAAATCGAGACATTTGCGCTGCCTCTTCTTTTCCTTAAACCGTGCCTCAAACAGGCGTATAAGGCCGAACATCACGCCTATAAGCTCCCGCTGGGCCTCTTCATCCTCTGCATAATTTTCAAATATATCACCAAAGTAATCGCCTATTAGCTTGTTAACAATAGTCTTTTGTAAATCCCGCTTTTGCTTTTGAGTTTCACGCTTATCCTCATTCTTAGGCCACCGCCAGGCGGACCAGGTAAAGGCCTTTAACAGCCTGCCTATTTCGGCAAAATCGTTGCTGCTTAATATCCTGTTGTGTAAAGATGTGTAAAGCGCAAAATCTGCGCCGAACTTCTCATTTAAAAGGGCGTCATCCATGGCCTCACTTTGTAGTGTGAGGTTAACATTTAGGCAGTGCTGCACACAGCGTTTTATATGGCGGATTATAATGCGCCCCCATATGCTATGCTCTATGGGCATTTCAGGGGAATGAAAGGCCAGCACCTCCTCCATCCACTGCTGGGGGAAGGGTGCGGAGGAGATAAACTTGTACAGCTCCTTGATTTTTTCGGCCAGCTCCTTATCGCTGCGCTCGTTGCTAACCTGCTCAACCAGCTTTAAAAAGCTCTTGCGAGAGGCCTCGGCGTACTGCTCCTCCAGTATCTCGTTAACTGCGTCGTCCTCCATAACCTTAAGCTCGGCCTCATCTGCAATTTGAAAGTCTGAGGGTATGTTTAGAGTGTTGAAGTTCTCCCGCACTAAATCTGCACAAAAGCTGTGTATAGTACTGATTTTAGCGTGCTCCAGCAGCAGCTTTTGTCTGCGGAGTGCGTTGTTGGCGGGGTCTTTGCTTATAAGCTCGCTTAAGGCCAAAGAGATTCTGGCCTTCATCTCGGCGGCGGCAGCTTTTGTAAAGGTTACAACTAAGAGCCTATCCGCAGAGCAGGGCTTGTTTTTATCTGTGAGCTTTTCTATAACACGCCTAACCAGCACGGCGGTTTTGCCTGAGCCGGCCGCCGCCGAAACCAGCAAAGAGCCGCCGCCGGCATATATTGCACTGTGCTGCTCGGGAGTCCAAGAGGGCATACATTCACCGCCTTGCTTTAGATAAGAGATAAGAAGTAATAGATAATAGTTTGAGTGAATTTGCTTGCGCAAATTTTAAAGAATTGTAGGGGACGATGTCCACATCGTCCCGTTTTTCCAATCTTGGCCGATATTTGCGGGACGATGTAGACATCGTCCCCTACGGCTTTTAATTTAAAGGTTTCGTAGGGGTCACGGCTTGCCTGACCCATGGTGCATGTGTGGATAAAACGGGACGGGCAAGCCCGTCCCCTACGACTTTTTAATCAAAATTTGCGAAGCAAATCCACCATAACTCTTCACTCTTCACTTTTCACTCTTCACTCCCAAATTGCCAAAAAGCAATTTGGCCTAGTATCTGTTGTCAAATATACGGGTAGACTTCTTTTCGCTTCTGGGCAAATCTCCCATGCCTACGGCCTTTGCTGTTGGAGTTAGGCCTATTTTTTGCTTAAACTCTGCCTCTACCCTTTTAGCTAAGGCCTTGCGCTCTGCCTCAGCCTCTACAGGGGTTTCAAACAGCAGGTTTACAATATCCCTGCCGTTAAGGTGGTCTATTATAACCTGATATTCACTGCTAACACCCTCTACAGTTGAGAGGAACTCGTCCACCTTGCCCGGGTAAATCATAGTGCCCTTAACCTTAACCATGTCATCAGAACGCCCTATTATGGTGTCGATTCTGGGGTAGGGTGAGCCGCATTCGCACTGGCCGAATTTTTCACGGGTTAAATCATGTGTGCGGTAGCGAATAAGTGGTGCGCCCTCCTTGGCAAGAGTGGTTATAACCAGCTCGCCTATCTCGCCCTCAGGCACTAGTTCCCCTGTGTGTGGGTTGACAACCTCATAATAGAGATAATCTGTCCACATGTGCATTCCGCACTCATGCTTGCAGCTGACGCCTATGCCAGGGCCGTAAATTTCGGTTAAGCCGTAAATGTCATATAGCTCCACACCCAGCTCTTCGGCTATGCGGCGGCGCATTTTCTCGCCCCAACGCTCCGAGCCTATAACTCCCTTTTTAAGGTGTATCATATCCTTTATGCCACGCTTAGCTATCTCCTCGGCCAGTAATAGGGCATAGGAGGAGGTGGCTGTAATAACAGTGGATTTTAAATCCATCATCATTTGCAGCTGCTTTTCCGTGTTGCCCGGACCCATGGGAACAGCCATTGCGCCCAGCAGCTCTGCGCCCAGCTGAAAGCCGATTCCCGCTGTCCAAAGCCCATACCCGGGGGTAATTTGGATTCTATCCTTGTTTGTTATGCCCGCTGTCTCATAGCATCTTTTAAACATGATGGCCCAATCCTGCACATCCTTTTGAGTGTAGGGTATGATGACAGGCACTCCCGTTGTGCCGGAGGAGGAGTGTATACGCACTATTTTTTCATCAGGCACAGCCTGCAAGCCCAGCGGATACGCAGCACGCAAATCCTCCTTGCCTGTAAAGGGCAGCTTGTTAAAATCCTTGGCTGTTTTAATGTCCTCAGGCTCTATCTCGGCAAACCTCGCCTTGTAGTATTCGCTGTTTTTAGCATGTGATACGGCTGCTCTGATTTGTTGCAAAATCTCATTTGTCAGTTCCATTGTGCATATTCCTTTCCTGTATTAAGTGCCTTTATGTTAAGCTCTAAAAACCTTTTTGGTATGCGCTCATTTAACACGGCCAGCAAAGCCTCCTCCTCAAATGGGAGCCAGCCCTTTGCAAGCACAAAGCCCAGCATGGCAACATTTATAACCTTTGCACTGCCGCTGCCCCTTGCAAGCTCTGCGGAGCTTAGCACGCTTAAATTGCTTACATTTGCTTTTAAGAAGCCCAGCATCTCCGCCGCCTCGTAGCCCTTGCCTGTGAGTGAGGCCGTTACAGGCTGAATGGGAGCGTCCAGAGTGAGTAGCTTGCCCTCCTTTGATAAATATGGCAAGCTGCGCACGGCCTCTGCCGGCTCAAAGGCTATAATTAAATCTGCCTTTTCTAAGGGAATGAGAGGGGAGTTTATAAGCTCGCCTATTCTTAAATGGCTTACAACACTGCCGCCTCTTTGAGCCATGCCTATAGTCTCTGTGCCCTTAACGGCATAGCCGCTGCTTATGGCCGCCGAGCCTATCAATCGGGCAAAGAGCACCGTGCCTTGGCCGCCCACACCCGTTACTAATATATTAAGCATTTAGCTGCCCCTCCTTTATAGCATTAAAGGGACATACTCCCGAGCATACGCCGCAGCCTGTGCACAGGTGGGGCGAAATTACCGCCTTGCCGTCCTCTTTAAAGGAGATAGCGGGGCAGCCCAGCTTTTTAACACATATAGAACAGGCCTTGCAGGTTTCATCCTCAACTGAGTAGGGTGTACCTTTTTTATCTACAGCTATGCATAGCCCCTCAAACAGGATTACACGCACGCCTGTTTTGGCCAGCATTTGCTTAACGGCGGACTTGCCCGCCTCTAAATCAAAGGCGTTAACCCTTGTTAATTCGCTTACACCCATGGCCTTGACTATATCGTAAATGCTAAGCCTTGGTGCGGGCTCACCCGTTACCTTGCGGCCTAAGCCAGGGTGGGGCTGATTGCCTGTCATTGCCGTGGTGCTGTTATCCAAAATACAAATGATAATCTCCGCCTGATTATAAACCGCATTGACAACTCCCGCTAAGCCTGTGTGAAAGAAGGTGGAATCGCCTATAAAGGCAAAGGCGGTGCGGCTTGGCTCGGCTCTTGTTATGCCCTGAGCAACGGTTAAACCCGCACCCATGCACAGGCAGGTGTCTGTCATTTCCAAGGGCAGAGCATTGCCTAAGGTATAGCAGCCTATATCCCCGCAAAACACGGTTTTTAAGCCCTTTGCAGCCTCTTTAACCGCAAAGAAGGAGGCTCTGTGGGGGCAGCCTGCGCACAGCACAGGAGGCCGCACGGGCAGCGGTGGGAGGGCGTTATCACGGCTAGTCTGAAAAGCTACATCTAAGAACCCAGCTATGCGTCGTAAAATTTCGGAGACGGTGTTTTCGCCTGCGTTGGGAGTGTCTAAGCTAAGCTTGCCCTTTATTTTTACATTTAAATTGTGCACTCCGCATAGGTGAATCAGAGCCTTTTCTATAACAGGGTCAAGCTCCTCAAAGACTATAAGCTCATCAAGACCCTTTAGGAACTCCAGGCCTAAATCGGCAGGGAATGGCACAGTGCCCACCTTGAGCAGCTTATACTCCTCATTTACGCCCTCAAGAGCCTCCTTGACATAGGCGTAACTGACACCCCCGCAGGCTATGCCCTTTTTGCCGCTGCCTGTTAGGGAGTTTGCGCTGTAGCTTGAGAGCCTGTGCTCCAGCTCCTTTAAATCCCGCTCTATTATAATATGATTGTTATAGGAGAGGCGTGGGAAGATAACCCACTTGCCGCCATCCTTTGTAAAGCCCTCTATCTCTCTGGGGGGCAGGTCAGGCAAAAGCTCCACAGAGGCATAGCCGTGACACACCCTTGTTGTGGGGCGCAGAATAACAGGCCTGCCATAGGCCTCGGAGTATTCAAAGGCGTCGGCTATCATGGTGTAGGCCTCCTCCGGCGAGGAGGGGTCGAACACCATAAGCTTGGCGAACTCACCAAAGCGGCGGGTGTCCTGCTCTGTTTGGGAGGAGATAGGGCCGGGGTCGTCGGCCACAGCTATAACCATGCCGCCCTTTATGCCTGTGTAGTTAAGGCTCATAAGGGGGTCGGAGGCCACGTTTAAGCCCACCTGCTTCATGGTTACAAGCACTCTTGCGCCTGCAAAGGCCGCACCTGCGGCCACCTCCATGGCAGACTTTTCGTTAACCGACCACTCCACATAGACATTGGGATAGTTGCCCAATGTCTTTTGCTTGGCTATGCTCTCCAGTATCTCTGTTGAGGGCGTGCCCGGGTAGCCCGAAACCACCTGAACCCCCGCCCTAAGAGCACCAAGAGCTATAGCCTCGTTGCCCATTAGCATTTGTATTTTAGACATATCTATAATTTCTCCAATGCACTGTTTATAAGCTCAATTTTATCCTCAATTTTGGCCAGCTTTGCCCGCTCTGCCTCTACAACGCTTGCGGGTGCTTTTGCTACAAAGCCCTGATTGTTCAGCTTGCCGCTAATCATGTTAAAGTCCTTTTGTGCCTTTTCAAGCTCCTTGTTAAGGCGTTCAAGCTCCTTTGCCTTATCCACAAGCTCAGCCATGGGAATATATATTTTAGCCACGTCTGTTACTATGTTAACAGCACCCTCCAGCTCAAAGCCCGTGCCTATCTCTACCTCTGAGGCGGAGGCCAGACGCAGCAGGAAGGGCACTCCGTTTTCAAATGTAGCGGTATAAGCTGTATCTATATAAACCTTGGCCTTTTTAGAGGGGGGCACGTTCATCTCACTTCTGCGTGTGCGTATAGCCCTGATAGCTGCCATAATGCGCCCCATCTCGGCGGCCTCTGCGGGGTAATCCTTAGCGGGGGAGTACTCCGGCCATTTGGAGATAATAACAGCCTCCTCATTGTGCGGGATAGACTGATACAGTGCCTCGGTGATATACGGCATAAAGGGGTGCAGCAGCTTTAGTGCGCTTGTAAGCACATAAATAAGCACAGAGCGCACAGATTTAGCTGTCTCCCCTCCCTGCTGCAAGCGAGCCTTTGAGAGCTCGATGTACCAATCGCAAAAGCTCTCCCACACAAAGTCGTTTACCTTTTGCAGGGCTATGCCCAGCTCAAAGTTTTCAAGGTTGTTTGTGACCTCTCTGATAGTTGCATTAAGGGTGGAGATTATCCATTTATCCTCCAGAGCAAGCTCTGTTGGCAGCTCTAGGCTAAGCTCTTCCTCCCCCAAATTCATAAGCACAAAGCGGGTTGCGTTCCACAGCTTGTTTGCAAAGTTGCGGCTGGATTCCACCTTCTCTTCTGTAAAGCGCATGTCGTTGCCCGGGCTAACTCCCGTGGTTAGCGAGAAGCGCAGTGCGTCTGCACCGTATTGCTGTATAACCACCAGAGGGTCTATGCCGTTGCCAAGGGATTTAGACATCTTGCGCCCCTGCGAATCTCTTACTATACCGTGGATAAACACGGTGTTAAAGGGGACTTCTCCAGTGTGTTCAAGGCCGGAGAACATCATTCTTACAACCCAGAAGAATATAATATCATAGCCTGTTACAAGGGTATTAGTGGGATAGAAGTATTTTAACTCCTCGGTTTTATCCGGCCAGCCTAGGGTTGAAAACGGCCATAGGGCAGAGGAAAACCAGGTGTCCAGAGTGTCTGTATCCTGCTCAAGGCTTGCCGATTTACAGTGCGGACATACGTCCGCTTCCTCACGGGAGACTATAGTCTTTCCGCAGGACTGGCAGTACCAAGCGGGGATTCTGTGACCCCACCAAATTTGGCGGGAGATGCACCAATCACGTATATTTTCAAGCCAATGGAAGTAAATTTTATCAAAACGCTCGGGCACAAACTTGGTTTGACCCTCTTTAACCGCCTGAATAGCGGGCTTTGCCAGGGGTTCCATTTTAACAAACCACTGGGTAGAAACTCTGGGCTCAACGGTGGTTCCGCACCTGTAGCAGCCCCCTACATTGTGGTTGTGTGGCTCTATCTTTAGCAGGAATCCGCCCTGCTCTAAATCCTTAACAATGGCCTTGCGGCACTCATAGCGGTCTAGTCCTTCATATTTGCCGCCCTGCTCGTTTATGGTGGCGTCCTCGTTTAACACGTTGATTACAGGCAGCTTGTGCCTAAGGCCAACCTCAAAGTCGTTGGGGTCGTGGGCGGGGGTGATTTTAACAACGCCCGTGCCAAACTCCGGCTCAACATAGGAATCTGCAACAACGGGTATCTCTCTGCCCACCAGAGGCAGAGTTACGGTTTTGCCAACGAAGGACTTGTAACGCTCGTCGTCGGGGTGCACCGCAAGGGCGGTGTCGCCCAAAAGAGTTTCGGGGCGTGTGGTGGCTAGGTCTAAGTAGCCGCTGCCGTCGGTGAGGTGATAGCGCAGGTGCCAGAAGCTCCCCGCCTTTTCATCAAATTCAACCTCTGCATCTGATAGGGAGGTTTTGCACTTGGGACACCAGTTGATTATCCTCTCACCCCTGTAGATAAGCCCCTTTTCATACAGGCGGACAAATACCTCCTTAACGGCCTTGGAGCAGCCCTCGTCCATAGTAAAGCGTTCCCGCTCCCAATCGCAGGAGGAGCCCAGCTTTTTAAGCTGCTCTACTATTCTGCTGCCGTATTTATCCTTCCACTGCCATGCACGCTCAAGAAAGCCCTCACGGCCTAAATCCTCCTTGGTAACGCCCTCCTCAGCCATGGCCGCAACAATTTTAGCCTCTGTGGCAATGGCGGCGTGGTCTGTGCCCGGCAGCCACAGGGCAGAGTAGCCCTGCATACGCCTCCAGCGGATGAGTATGTCCTGCAGGGTCTCGTCAAGGGCATGTCCCATATGCAGCTGGCCAGTGATGTTTGGCGGCGGTATGACTATAGTATAGGGCTTTTTTGAGGAATCGGGAACAGCGTGAAACCAGCGGTTTTGCTGCCAGAATTCGTATATTTTATCCTCTACCTCCTGAGGTTCATAGGCCTTTGCAATTTCTTCGGGCATGGTTAAATTCCTCCGATATTATAATTTTTTATTAACTTTTTAATTATATCACGGCTTAGCGGGGTTTTCAAGGGTGAATTGTGCAAAAATGCACACTGTTGCCGGATAAGGCTAAATGCAGCTGTATTAATGTGTAGCAAGATATTGTTTTGGCTGATTCCTGAGTTTTATCGTATTAATATGTAACAAGATATTATCTTGGCTTGTGCTCATGCCGCACGGGCACAAAGCTATGATAATATCCCGTTATACATTAATACGAACAAAGCAAACCAAGCTTGCACACAGCAAAAAACCCGAGCGTCCAAACAACGCTCAGGTTTTTGTAGATTTATGATACATCCCTGTGCAAAGCAGCATTATGCCTCACTCTTTTTAATTTTAAAAACTTTTCTAAGTATGCAACCCATAAACTTGTTGCTTTTCCATACTACAACCTTCATTTGTTAAGTACCTCCGTTAATAAAGATTTGAAATCCTCAATAACCATAGTACGCAGGCTTAGCAGATGTGTGATTAAAATATCAGCCGTTAAGCTTCATCCTTAGCATATTTCTCGCAAAATTTATCGATTTTGTTGAGTTCAAACGGGCTTACTCTGTACCAGCCGTTATCTGCTCCCTCGCCGACAGTATACCCAAATTTATCGCTGTCCCAAATCTCTATGTCATTAATTATATTGCCTTTATTATCATAAATATAAATAATTACTGCGGGTTCAGAAGCTTCTATAACATCAGAAGGATAAAACTTTATGCTGTTGATTAATTTCAAGCAAGCTTTTATGTCCTCGTCGCTATCAAGCTCCACTTGATATCCGGCACCTATTATTATAGAAGCAATGCCGTCAGGCTTTATATTTAGGCTTTTTCCGCAAACCCAAACAATTATGGGTATTAATGCAATTACTCCTACAATTGCTACAATTGTAATTTTAGTTTTTTTATTCATGTGCAGCTCTCCTATCTTGTTTGTACTCAATATTTTAGCTTAACAGCCTTAACTTATTGCAATGTAAAAGCTTAACTTTTTCTTAAATTTTTAAGACATATATCATTATACACTCTTTAGCCGTATAATTGCAAGATGTGCGAATAAAAACAGGGGGTGAAAATCAATTTAAATGATTGCGCTCCTGTAAATATTGCTTTTTGCTTATCTTTGTGGTACAATTTTTTCATTAAAATTGATTTTATGCCAAAGGAGACTATAAGTTTTAAAATAATACGAAAGGTAGAGCGCAGGCACAACAGACACTTTTTAATAAATTGTTGGTGTGCGGGCTCTCTAAACACATGGTGTTTTTATGAATAAAACCGAGCTTAAATCTGCAATAATCGCAGCCAAGCAGAGCACAAATACCCTTATTTTGGCGCACACCTATCAAGATCCCGATATTATAGACATAGCCGACATATCAGGCGACAGTTATGCCCTTGCGGTTGTGGCTACTAAATATCCTCACCCTAACATACTGCTTTGCGGGGTGCGCTTTATGGCCGAAACTGTTAAGATACTCTCGCCTGAAAAAAAGGTTATCCTCTCACACAAGAGTGCCACCTGCCCCATGGCGGAGCAAATCGCACCTGAAAAGGTTGCCGAATTCCGCAAGGCAAATCCCGATGTCTGCGTGTGTGCCTACATCAATACAACGGCCGCACTTAAGGCGCACTGCGATGTTTGCGTTACCTCCTCAACTGCGGTTAAGATAGTTAAAAAGCTGCCGCAAAAGGATATACTCTTTATCCCTGACCAAAATTTGGGTGCGTACGTGCAGGCTCAAGTACCCGAAAAGAACCTTATACTGTGGAGCGGCTGCTGTCCCACACATCACAGCGTTAGTCTGCGGGATGTGGAGCAGGCCAAGGCGCAGCATCCCAATGCAAAGATAGCTATGCATCCCGAATGCCGCCCTGAGGTGGCCGCACATGCGGATATGCTTGGCTCAACCTCTGCAATTATAGAATATTGCGAAAACAGCACAGATGACATTATAATAGCAACAGAGCGGGGTGTATATGATTGGCTTATCCGCAAGTATCCCCAGCGCAATTTTTATCAGCTTGCACCAAACAAGCTAATCTGTCCAAACATGAAGTACACCACCCTTCAAGGGGTGCTGGGCGCATTAGAGGGCAGCTCCGGCGCAGTAATAGAGATGGATGAAGAGCTGCGTCTGGCAGCCAAGCGCAGCATAGACGCAATGCTAAACTACGGCGGGTAAGCTTTTCAATTGACAGTTGAGAGTTGAAAGTTTTTTTAATTCATAAACTTTTAATTTACGCAGCAAATTTGCCTTAACTTTCAACTTTCAATTTTAAACTTTATGAACTGGAAGTGTTATTTTGAAGTGTATTTTTATCGTCAATCCTGTGGCGGGGAAGAGTGACCCTTTTGAGCGTTACGGGGATGCAATCAAGGCCGCCTGTGAAAAGAATGAGCTGACCTATCTTTTTCGCAAGACAGAGGGCAGGGGTCACGCCGCTGAGCTGGCGGCATCCTTTGCCGCCGTTGCAACAGAGACAGAGCCTGTGCGTATCTTTTCTGTGGGGGGAGACGGCACTCTCTCTGAGGTGCTAAGGGGCGTGTGCGGCAGGCCTCATTGTGAGCTGGGCTGCATACCCGCCGGCTCGGGCAACGATTATATCAAAACCCACGGCAAGGCAGAGGCTTTTTTGGACTTAGAGCACTACATAACCGCTGCTTCTGTGCCTGTGGACGTGATACAGGCGGGAGAGAAGCTCTCGCTTAACATATGCTCACTTGGTCTTGACGCCATGATATGCGACAAAGCCAATCGCATTAAGGAAAAGCACAAGAGGCTCTCCGGTACAGCGGCATATGACCTTGCCGCACTTACCTGTTTTTTTGGCAAGCTTTACAACTCCCTTAAGGTTACAATTGATGATGACGAGGTGTTCAAAGGCAAATTCGTCTTTTCAATTGCAGCAAACGGGCAGGTGTACGGCTCGGGATACCGTGCTGCTCCTTATGCCGACCCAAGCGACGGGCTGCTGGATTTTATCCTGATAAAAAAGATTTCGCACCTAAGCGTGCCCTACTTGATTGGGCAGTATAAGAGCGGGGAGCACTGGAACTCACCCTCATTTCGCAAGATACTAATCAAACGGCAGGGCAAGCGCATGAAGGTGGAGGCAAAAAAGCCCGTAATTTTAAACATAGACGGCGAATGCGAGCCTGTAACAGAGGCAACCATGGAGCTGCTGCCCGCTGCGGTGCGGTTTGTTGTGCCCGGCTAGAGGCTGGAGATTAGAGGCTAGAAGCTAGATGTGGTAAGTTTTAGATTTTTTGTTATAAGTATTTTTAACCTGAAAGGAAAGTGTTGTTATGAAAAAGCTTGTTTCGGTTTTATTGGTAATGGTTGTTTGTTTTGGCGTGGTTGCTGGGTTTGCTGGGTGTTCTTCCGATAAGGGGAAAGATACGAGCAGTAAAGAGGTTTTTGACTATGACAAATTGGACGAGAGCAGTACAGTTGATGAACCCATCTCCTCAGAAGAGGAGATAAGCAGCACTGCGCCTTATGAGCCCGCTGTGTTAGACAAAGACGGCAACGTGGTTTTTGAATCTGCTGCTTTAGAACAAAATATAATCAAGCATGGACAAAATAAAAACGGAAAAACAGGGATAGATAAAAACAAGGACGGTAAGCTCTCAAAGGCTGAGATGGAGGCTCTAATCACCCTTGACTTAGACCCAGATGAAGACAATATTAGCAGCTTAAAGGGGCTTGAATTCGCAAAAAATCTTAATTTGTTAAGTATGACAGCGCACTCTTTCTCCGATATAAACCCACTTACAAAATTGACCGCTCTTAAGGAATTAGCATTATCCAACGGTAACATATCCGATATAAGCCCGCTTGCAGGCTTACGCTCACTTAAATATTTGGAAATAGGCTGCAATCGGGTTTCTGATATAACGCCGCTGGCGGGGCTAAAATCACTTGAGGAGGCACACCTAAGAGAAAATAAAATATCCAGCATAGCACCTCTTTCAGGTTTAAGCTCGCTTAAATCTTTGCACATAGATAACAATCTTATTTCAGACCTCGCCCCACTGGCAGGCCTAAAATCCCTTGAAGACTTATCGTTAAGCGAGAACAAAATATCAGACCTAACACCTCTAGCGGGCTTACGCTCTTTAGATGTTTTGTGGCTGGAGAAAAATCAGATTGTTGATGTCTCTCCGCTGTCGGGCTTAAGCTCTCTTGAAGGACTTTTTTTATCTTACAATAAAATATCCAACATAACACCGCTTGCGAAATTAGGAAGGGTAAACAGCTTGTATATAGCCAACAATCAAATTGTAGATGTCTCCCCATTGGCAAAGATGGAAGAGTTAATGCAGCTTTATATTGAAAACAACCCAATAGTAGACACCTCCCCACTAAAAAAGCTCCCCGCAAATTGTGTAGTAGACATTCCCGTGTAATGTGAAAGGAAAGTGTTGTTATGAAAAAGCTTATTTCGGTTTTATTGGTAATGGTTGTTTGTTTTGGCGTGGCTGCTGGGTTTGCTGGGTGTTCCTTTGATTTAAGTGGCAATGTAGCTTTTGAATCGGCAGAACTGGAAAGTAAAATAATTGAGCTTGGTATAGGCAAAGGATATAAAACAGGGATAGACCAAAACAAGGATGGTAAGCTCTCAAAAAAAGAGCTACTGGCGTTAACTGCCCTTGAGATACCCCATACAGGCTCTAGCTTTAGCAGTTTAAAAGGGCTGGAATATGCAAAAAACCTTACTATACTTGATGTAGCAGGCGGCTCGGTGTCTGACCTATCTCCGCTTTCAGAGCTAAGCTCGCTTAAATTCTTGAGCATAACTAAAAACAAAATATCCGATGTAAGCCCACTTTCAGGCTTAGGCTCGCTAAACTATTTGTCTCTGACCACAAATCAGATTGCTGACATAAGCCCTCTTTCCAATTTGCTCTCTCTTGAAATTTTGATCATAGACCACAATCAAATTTCTGATGTAACTCCCTTGGCAAAATTAACATCGCTTAAATTGTTGGTTATAGAGGCTAACCCAATAAAAGACACCTCCCCACTAAAAAAGCTCCCTGCAAATTGTGTAGTAGACATTCCCGTATGACAAGCTAATTCTGCATTATAAATTATGAATTATAAAAAACTTGGGGTGAAAATATGCAAGCCACAAAATACGATGTAGTTATAATAGGCGCAGGCACTGCGGGGCTCTATGCCGCCCTGCAATTTGATGAGCGGTATAAGGTGCTGCTTGTCTCTAAACGGGAGCTCAGCCTTTCAAACAGTGCGCTGGCTCAGGGCGGTGTTGCCGCTGTTATTGATAAGAGCAGCGACACCTACAAGTCACACATAGCCGATACCCTAATTGCAGGCGGCTATAAGAACGATTTAGCCGCTCTGGAGGTGCTTGTAACCGAAGGCCCTGCCGATGTTATGCGCATCAAGGAGATGGGCGTAAGCTTTGATTTGGACAGCGATGGCAGGCTTCAAATGACCCTTGAGGGCGGCCACAGCCGCCGCAGAATAGTCCATCACAAGGACTCTACAGGTGCGGAGATTGTCAAAAAGCTGGCCATTGCAGTGCGTCAAAAGGGCAATGTGGAGATATGGGAAAACGCCCTTGCCTATTCCCTGCAAAAGGACGAGCAGAGCGGCGGGTTCTTTACAGGCATACTGTACAAGGGCGAGAGACACAGGGTGTTTTCGGGATACACTGTGCTTGCAACGGGGGGGATAGGCCGTGTGTTCCAATACACAACCAATTCGGCCATAGCCACAGGTGACGGCATAGCAATGGCCTATCAGTTGGGGGCGCAGATTAAAAACCTCTCACTGGTGCAGTTCCACCCTACAGCATTTTCCGGCGGCAGCGGGCGTGAACGCTTTCTTATCTCCGAGGCTGTGCGGGGTGAGGGGGCTGTGCTGCTAAACGGCTCAGGCAACCGCTTTGTGGAGAGGTACGATTATAGAGGCGAGCTTGCTCCCCGTGACGTGGTCTCCCGTGCTATACTCATGGAGTCCAAGGCTCAGGGCAGCGAGGATTTTTATCTGGATATATCGGCGCAGGATGCCGATTTTGTCAAGAACCGCTTCCCCATGATATACGAACGCTGCTTGGAAGAGGGCGTAGACATCACCAAGCAGAGCATTCCCATCTTCCCCTGTATGCACTATCTTATGGGCGGCATAAATGTGGATACCAAGGCCAGAACCAATCTTACAGGCCTTTATGCCGTAGGAGAATGCGCACACACGGGAGTTCACGGCAGCAACAGGCTTGCATCTAACAGCCTGCTGGAGGCTCTGGTATTCTCTCGCCGTGCGGCTCAGGATATTATACTTAACATAAGCATGAACGGCTATATCAACTCCTGCGGCGAAGCCCCACCGGAATATGAATTCGGCGAAAAGCCTATTCCCTCCGGCCTGCGCACAGAGATACGCCAAATTGTGCAGAGCTCATATTTTATCACACCGGATATTAAGGCGGCAGCGCAGGGAATCAAGCGCATAGAGGCGATAAAGGAGCTGCTCAGGCAGCCGGGCTATGCCCTTACTCCCGATTATGTAGAGGCAAGGAGCTTTGCAACCGTGGCATACATTATATTACAGGAGGTCTTGGCACAGTGATTTTAAATCAATTTTATATCGACAACATAATAAAAACCGCATTGGACGAGGACATCAATTATGTGGATGTAACCAGCGATTATCTTATTCCCGAGGAACAGCGAGGGGTTGCGGTATTCCGCTCTAAGGCGGAGGGCGTGCTCTGCGGGCTGGAGGCGGCTCTGCGTGTGTTTGAGCTGCTGGATAAGGAGTTTAAAGCGGAGTGCTTTTTTAAGGACGGCGCAAGGCTTAAAAAGGGTGATATAATCTGCCGTCTTGAGGGCAGGACAAGAAACCTGCTAAAGGCCGAGCGCACGGCTCTAAATCTGATACAGCACATGTCGGGAATCGCAACGGCAACGGCCAGGCTTGCCGCCCTGTGTGAGGGCACTAAGGCCGTTATAGCCGATACCCGCAAAACTCTGCCGGGCTTGCGTCCCCTGCAAAAATACAGCGTTACTGTGGGCGGAGGCCAAAACCACCGCTACAATCTCTCAAGCGCAGCTATGCTTAAGGATAACCACATAGATGCAGGCGGCGGCATAACGGCGGCTCTTGCCAAGCTAAGGGGCAGGGTTGGTCACATGGTTAAAATAGAGGTTGAAACCCGCAATCTTGACGAGGTAAGGGAGGCCATAGAGGCCGGTGCAGACATTATAATGCTGGATAACATGGATGTCCCAACCATGACAGAGGCGGTTAAATTAGGCAAAGGCAAGGCCGTTTTTGAGGCCTCAGGCGGCATAAATGAGCAAAGTGTTAAGGCCATAGCCCAAACAGGCGTGGATATAATCTCAACAGGAGTAATTACGCATTCCGTTGTGGCTTTTGATATAAGTATGGTAGTTGAGAGTTGAAAATTGAAAATGAAAAATTGAAAATTAAGGTGAATTAACAAGGTTCTAGGAGGGGATTCTACTTATGAAACAAAAAATCGTAATTTTTTTAGCAATTGCTGTAGCAGTTATTGGGTGTGTGGTTATTGGCGTTGTGCGTTGGCAAAATTCGCCTTATCATTATTCCACTATGCTGCGTGAGGCAATTTATAATGATGACCTTTCAGAAGCAAAAAGGATTATTGATACGTATAATTTTGATGTAAATACACCCACATCAAAACCCAATATTCTCTGGGACGGACTTACTGAGACCTCCCCTGATGCTCCATTATCTGTAGCATGTCAAATGGGGAATTATGAGATGGTCAAACTGCTGATTGATCACGGTGCTCATGCAAAGTATGTAGAAGGAACAACTTGGCCGCCATTATTTGCAGCCTATCTTCATTCAAATGCAGATAATTATAAAATAACAAAGCTTCTAATCGAAAACGGCATTGATGTAAATTACGTTGACGGTACTAGTGTGGCAATTAAAGAAGCGGCGCAATTGTGGCCTGAAGAATATACCCCAAAGGGCAAACCTGTCTACAGAGGTGTATATAATGAACAAATCGCTCAAGACATTTGCAATATTGTAGATTTGCTTTTGGAAAATGGTGCAGATATAAATGGGCATAATCTAGGGCTTGACTATTCACTGATAAAACAGGCGGCTAGTGCTGATAATTCCGCATTGTTAGTCTATCTTATGGATGTTCGTGGAATAGATGTTAATTATAGGGACAATATAGGTCAAACTGCGCTATTTAGGCTATCTGAGACTAGAAGCTATTATGCTAATACTGTAACACTATTGCTTGAGCGAGGGGCTGATAAATCAATAAAAGATAACGAGGGCAAAACAGCCTATGATTCCGCCATAGAAAGAGGTTATCCAAAACTTGCTAAAATGCTAAAACCATAGCCATAAAAAATAATTGTGTATCTATAAAAATATGTAAGGGCAGACCTATGTGTCTGCCCTTACGAACTATTAAAATTAAATTTGCGCAGCAAATTACCTCAATTATGCATTATCAATTACCTTCAACGCCCTCATAGCATTAAGCACCGCAATAAGTGCAACTCCCACGTCTCCAAAAACAGCCTCCCACATGCCTGCTATTCCAAATGCGCCCAGCACTAGGATTATCGCCTTAACGCCCAGCGCAAAGATGATATTCTGCATTACTATTCTGCGTGTTTTGCGGGCTATTTTAATGGCCGTTACCAGCTTATAGGGTGCGTCTGTCATTATAACTGCATCTGCGGCCTCAATTGCGGCGTCTGAGCCCACGCCACCCATAGCTATGCCCACATCTGCGGCGGCCAGGACAGGGGCATCGTTAATGCCGTCACCCACAAAAATCAAACTGCCCTTTGGGGCTTTCGATTTAGCCAGAAGCTCCAGCTTTTCCACCTTTTGATGGGGCAGAAGCTGAGCGTAATATTCATCAACCCCCAGCTCTGCGGCCGCCTTTGCGGCTGCGGAGCTGTTATCTCCTGTTAGCATGGCTGTTTTTATGCCCATGGCCTTAAGCTGCCGGATTGTCTCCGCACTGTCTGGCTTGAGTGTGTCCGCAAGCAGTATGCAGCCTGCATATCTGCCGTCTGCGGCTATATGAACCACAGTTGCGCCCTCCTGAGTTGAGCTAAACTCCACGCCCTTTGAGCGCAGAAGCTCACTGTTGCCCGCAAGCACGGCTTTGCCGTCTATCAGGACACTTATACCCTTGCCCGCAAGCTCCTCATAGCTCTCAACCACGGCGGCCTCTAGGCTTTTGCCGTAGGCCTCTACTATAGAACGGGCTATAGGATGGCTTGAGCTCTGCTCTGCACAGGCGGCCAGATACAGCAGCTCTTCCTCTGTAAAGCCCTCGGCGGGGTGCAGCTCGCTCACCCCGAATTTGCCCTGTGTCAGCGTGCCTGTCTTGTCAAAAACGGCTATTTCTGTGTTGTTAAGAGCCTCGAGGTAGTTGCCGCCCTTTATTAAAATCCCGCTGCGAGAGGCCCCTCCCAAGCCACCAAAAAAGCTAAGGGGGATGGATATAACCAGCGCACAGGGGCAGGATACCACAAGGAACACCAGCGCACGGTGCAGCCATTCGCTAAAGCTTGCGTCCTGGAGAAGCAGCGGGGGCAAAAGAGCCAGAGCCACCGCCGCAAACACCACAACAGGAGTGTAAATTCTTGCAAATTTGCTTATAAAGCTCTCGGTTTGGGACTTTCTTCCGCTTGCATTCTGGACTAAATCCAGTATTTTAGAAACGGTGGATTCCCCAAACTCCTTAGTTACCTTAAGTGTTAAAAGCCCGCTTGTGTTAATTGAGCCGGAGAGCACCTCGTCGCCCTCCTTGGCCTCACGGGGCAGAGATTCCCCTGTGATTGCGGCTGTATCCAGCATAGCTGTGCCCTTTACCACAACTCCGTCCAGCGGGATTCGCTCCCCTGCTTTAACCTGTATTAAATCACCCACGTGTACATCCTTGGGGTTGACACGCCTGGCCCTTCCCTCTGTTAATAGATTGGCATAATCGGGGCGAATATCCATAAGAGCGGATATGGATTTGCGTGAGCGGTTAACCGCCATATCCTGAAAGGCCTCACCCACCTGATAAAAGAGCATAACGGCCACGCCCTCGGAGTAATAATGAGTTGCAAAAGCCCCCACCGTTGCAAGTGTCATTAGGAAGTTCTCGTCAAACACCTTGCCCTTAAAGATGTTTTTAATAGCCTTGAGCAGCACCTCGCCCCCCACCAGCAGATAGGCAAGGCTGAACAGAGCCAAGCTCCAAGGCTCGGCAAGCTTGAGCAGCAGGCCAAGCGCAAACAGCACCGCCCCCACTATAAGACAGATTAGCTTAAGCGGGCTTTTGCGCTCATCTTCTTCCGCTTCATGAGAGTCCGCACTGTCCTTTTCAAGCACCTTGACAGAGGGCTCGTGTGTCTTGACTATTTTTACAACCTCCTTTGAAGCTGCCTTTTGGCCGGAAGGGGCTACCTCCAGCGTGAGTATTTGCGCCATAAGGTTTACAGAGGCGGAGCTAACGCCCTGTATTAGGGCGGCCTCCCGCTCTATTTTACCTGCACAGTTGGCGCAGGTAAGACCCTTTAATACAAATTCCTTTTTCACAATTATGGCCTCCTATTAGTGTTTAGTTGAGCAGATATTCAACTGTTTTGATAAAAATATATTACCCTTTTTGAGGGGGATTTTGCTGTAATCTGGGCAGACACACAGATCTGCCCCTACATGGCTAACAATGATAATGGAGACACGCCATCACTCGCAAATATGAGCCAGACCTTGGGCAAATATGCCGCTTATGTGCTCGTCGTCAAGGGAGTAATAAACCACCTTGCCATCCTTACGGTGCTTAACCAGCTTGGTTTGGCGCAGTGAGCGCAGCTGGTGTGAGATAGAGGATTTAGTCATACCCAGCAGAACAGCTATGTCGCAAACGCACATCTCGCTTAGCTGCAAGGCGCAGAGTATCTTAACTCTGGTGGAATCCCCGAACATTTTAAACAGGTCGGCTAAATCCATAAGGGTTTCATCCTGCGGCATTTTTTGCCTGACCTTAAATATTACATCCTCATGGATAGTATTACAATCGCAGCGGTCTATATTCTCAAAAGCTTCAGGCATAATTTCCTCCACAACGACGGTTGATTGATTGCTCAACTATATTATATGTTATTTTGGCGGAAATGTCAATAGATTTTTTGAAAAATTTCAACTATTCCCCTGCCCATATTAACAACACTTTACCAGTGTCTCTTTGAACTGCTATGCTAGAGCCTCCGCCGGCCCAACCCTCGCCTAAGCCAAACGAAACCACAAAAACATTGTTGCTATGATAATCTATAAAAACACGCTTGAACTCTTTCATGCTCTCTTTACTGTATCTGGATTCAAGCAAATTAGTTGCAAAAATAACAATCTGCTTTTCATTCTTTAATACTTCACCTTCACTGTTTACAAAAAAGATTTCTTTGCTATTTTCCTGGTCACAGTCATAGCCGACGCCGACGCCTCCTTCAACAAGAGCCGCTTTATCGAAAGGCTCTGCAACCCGCCCCTCGGATGTAAAGGTGTAGCGATAAGCGGTAACCTTCTGCTCGCCGATTTTGCACGAGACAAGGAACATGCCGGCAACAACAATTAGAGTAATGCAGCTAATAATATGCTTTAAAATAGACTTTTTCATTTTGATTTATCCTCACATTAGTTGATTGATTGCTCAACTATATTATATGTTATTTTGGCTGGGATGTCAATAGATTTTTTGAAAATAATAGGGCTCTGTTTGACATTTTAAGGCGGCTTGGGTATAATGGAGGTAAAAGAGGCGGTAAGTTAAAAAAGAACTCAGAAAGGACGCAGGAATCCCAGCAAAATATTTTTAATAATGTTTTGTGTGGGGGTCTCTGACACATGGTGTCAATATGATAATTTATCATGGCAGTAATGTTGTTGTAGAGCATCCTAAAATTCTTGAAAGCGGGCGCATGCTGGATTTTGGCACAGGCTTTTATGCCACATCACAAAGGGAGCAGGCTGTAAAATGGGCAGCCAGAGTGGCCGAACGCCGTGAGCCTAAAAGCCCAAGCCTCTCTATATATGACTTTGACCTTGAGGCGGCAATGCAAACGCTTGACATTCTCCGTTTTGAAAAGCCAAGCAGTGAATGGCTTGATTTTGTTTGTGCTAACCGAAACGGGCGCAAAGTGCCTAAGCCCTATGATATTGTATTTGGCCCTGTTGCAAACGACAAGGTTTATTCTGTGGTTCAGTTTTATGAAACAGGAGTTTATGACAGAGAATACGCCATACAAAGATTAAAGGTAGAGGAATTGTTTGACCAAATTCTCTTTCATACAGAGGAATCGCTTAAATACTGCCGCTTTATCAGCTGCGAGGCTTTAGGGGGCTTAATTTGATGGAAAGTAGTTTGAAAAAATACGAAAGGTAGAGACGCAGGCACCGCAGTTACTTTTTTATATAATGTTGGTGTGCGGGCTCTCTAACACATGGTGTTTAAAATGTTTGAAATGCTTTTGCAGACTATCTCAGCAGCTTTGGTTGAAAAAATAGCTCTTGAAGAAAAGCTTGAAGAAGACCAAGCCATGGAAAGGCTATACACCTCAAAGCTTTACGCAGAGCTGGAAACCGAAAAAACCAAGGTTTGGCATTACAGCGTCCCCCTGCTGTATGAGCTTTGGCAGCAGGAGGCTGCAACAGGCAAGCTGATTCTGCCTGAATATTGATTGGAGGCGTTGAGCGGTGAGACATACTGCACACTTCAAGGTTTTTTGCCTTGAATGCTATAAAAACAAACATCAGCTTAAGGGAATAGAGGCCTTTAAGCTGTTCAAGGAATACGGCGTGCTGGATTACCTTAGCACCCACTATGATGTTCTGCACACACTGGGCGCAAGCTATCTTGTTGAGGATATTGAGGAGCTTATTGCTGCAAGGCGGTAGAGTTAGCGGCTTGACCCAGCATCTCAAACACAGCATCCCTATCAAATTTATTATAAGGCCTGCCTCCGTCCTCCTCCTCGTGGCCGCACACAGCACGATAATCGCACAGCTCACACCTCTCGCCTGCGTTAAAGGGCTCGGCCTCAATGCTGCCGCTGTGCAGGCTCTCGGCCATGCTTTTAAGCATATCCTCTATATGCCTTGCCAAAACGCCCATCTCCTCAAGGCTTGCAAGGCTCTCATAGGATTTAAACGCACCGTCCTTTTTGCTTGCCACAGGGATAAACACACCGCCTAAACCCTGTTCCATGCCCTGCAGCACCTCTATATCATTAAGAATCAAGCCTGAGCAGTTAAAAGTGGGGATACCGTCCTCACTTTTTTTGTCGGCTGTGGGCTTTGTGTTTAAATAGAGAACTCCGGCGGGGCGCACCTTGCCGTATTTTTCGCCGCCATTTTGCCAAATTGCGGTTAAATAGATGAGCATTTGCAGGTTTAAGCCATACAAAACCTCGTCCAGCTTAAACTCCTTGCTGCCTGTTTTATAGTCAACTATGCGTATGTAGCTTATACCGTTGCGCTCCATTTTATCAACCCTGTCAACCACGCCCTTTACGGCTATACTGCCGCCCTGCGCCGTTTGCAGCATAATGGGCTTAACTGCACCCGCTTCATCAGATATGGGCAGCTCAAAATCTACGGGTTCAAATTCGCTTTGAGCAAACTCCCTGCCCATGCGTGCCAGAAGGAGTGCGGCTGTATCTGCCACTCGGAAGAACTGGTACATAAAGCGTGGGCTTTTGCCCTCTGCGCCCCCCAGCTTTTCTTCCAAATAGGCTTCTAGGAGAACAAGTACCTCAGCTTTAAGCTCGGAACTGCTATGCGTCGTTAAACCCTTGCCGCCGTGACGCTTTATCAGCTTTTCAAGTATATCATGCACCACAAGACCATACTGCATTGGGTCAAAATCGGCCTTTGTGCGTGGATTGGCCTTTATGCCGTATTTGCAGAAGTATTTAAAGCGGCAATCGTGATAGCTGTCAACTCTAGTGGCAGAGAGCCTCATGCTCTGCCCAAACAGACTGCGTGCAAGCTCGTCATTTTCAAAATGTGCGGGCTTGCGGCTTGCGGCCGCCTCCAATGCGGCGGACTTCCCGCTCCAGGCCTCCGCCTTGTTAAAATAGCCCTGCAAGGCTCTGCTAAGGGGCGTGTGCTCCTTAAAGCCCGCCGCCATGCGCTCAAAGGCGGAGGCGGGGCTGCAAGCAAAAAACTCAGCCCCAAAGCCCTCTATCTCCTCAACGCTAAGCGTCGTAAAAATGCTTTTAAGCTCGGCTATGACCTCGGATTTCTCCTGTGCACTGCCGTCTCTGCCCGTTTTAGAAAAGCTGAGATACAGCCTCTCGCTTGCATAGCTGAGGGTTTTATACACCAAGAACCTCTCCTTGAGGGCAGTCTCCTCAATTGGTTCAAATAGATTAAGGCTTGCCTGCTCCAAAATGCCTCTTTCCTTATCGTTTATAAGTATGCCTGAGCTAACCCTTGCAGGGAACACGCCCTCATTAAGCCCCAAAACCCATACGATTTTAGGCGCATCTGGACGTATGCGCTCAGCAGAACCCGCCGTGACCTCGTCCAGCCCTTGGGGGATAAAGCCCATGTCAGAGGAGGCCACCATAAGCTGGAGCAGCTCGGCGAATTCGTTTAGGGATATGCTGCTTGCGCCTATCAGATTTGCGGCCTCGTCCAGCAAATCCATAAGCAGCTCCCAGCTTCTAAGGCCTAAATCTCCAGCCTCCTCGTCGCCCTGCTCACACAGCTTGGCCGAAAAGCCCGCCAATGCCGTGCCGACACCCGCTTCCTCCAGCATTAAATAAAGAGCCCTTGCAAGCCCTGCTCCTGTGGAATCGGCCTGTGCCCTCTCTTCAAGGTGCAGCAGAGGGGCGATTACGGCCTCTCTGTAGGAGTTAAGCCGCTCCAGCTCGTCGGAATAATCTAAAGCTGCGCTTGAGGCAAAGCCGTGGGGATTCTGCTTAAAGGGCTCACGCCAGCCCCTGCCTGAAATACGCCATAGCAGAACGTAATTTTCTAGCAGAGCCACAGCGGATGTATCCAAGCCCAACAGGCCTGTTTTGGCAAGGCGCAAAAGCTCCTCCCCTTGCAAGCCCCCTGTTATGCATTTAAGGGCGGTTAAAACAAACCTGAACAGGTGCATTGCTTCAACAGAGGCTCTTGTGTCCATAAACAAGGGGATATTATACTTTTTAAACACAAGCTCCAGTGTAGAGGCATAGCTCTCAAAATCACGGGTGATAATGGCTATATCCCTGTAGCGAAAGCCCTTTTCACGCACAAGGCGGCTTATCTCAGCGGCGGCGGCCTCACACTCCTGATAGGGGCTTAGAGCGGCCAGAATTCGCACCCCCTGCGAATCCTGTGAGCTAACGCCGGAATATTGGAATATGCCCTGCTCCAGCACCTTAAGGGCAGGAGCTTTAAAGCGATTGCCCCCTTGCAGCTCCACAGCTGCGGCAACTGCAAGGCCGCACTCCTTAGCCAGCATTTTAAGCCTAGCCTCAGTTTTAAAAACAGGGGAGAAGATGCTGCCGCTCTGGGTATCCTCCTGCACAAAGGGGGGCAGAGTAAGGCTTATGTAAACACTCTCCGTCTGCATGAAAAGCTCTTTTAAAACACCGTATTCCTGCTCAGAAAAGCCCTCAAAGGAGTCAAAAAAGAGGCTGTAGCCCTCAAAAAAGCGGCTGCCTTTAAGTCTCTCTGCACCGTGGTCAATGTCGTCCCTTGGGTCTGCCCCTGTTTGGGCGGTCAGTGCCTCATAGGCGGCGTAAATCAGCGCAAGCTCCTTGAGCTTTGCCTTAAGCGTACCGCTAACCTCTGCTGCAATTAAGTCCTCGGGGCTTATACAGCGGGTTTTGGCCTGAGCTATGAACTCGCTGAGCAGAGTTAAAAAGCCGCTGTTGCTGCGGGTGTACAGCTTTAAGCTGTCCTTTAGCTCCTCTACAGCCTGCCGTATAAGAAGGGTGCGCCCGCTCTCGTTTATCCTCTCCCCCCTTGGGAAGCCGGTTTGGCGGAATATCCTTTCGCACAGGCGGGCAAAGCTGAGCACCTCTACATTTTGCAGCAGCTGAGGGCCTAGAGCTGCGAGCACCTCTCTCTCCGCAGCAAAGGAGCACTGCTCCGGCACCAGCAGGATACAGGGCTTGCCCGCCTCTGCCAACAAGCGCAGCTTGCTTGTTATAAACGCAGTCTTGCCGCTGCCTGAGCGGCCTTTTATAATTGTTAGCATGGCGGTTAGCTCCTTTGCGTATGCTTTAAAACCTGCTCAAGCCCCTAATGCAAGAGAGCTTGAGCAGGCTTTTGAGTTGTTGAATTTAGATGTTAAAGCTATGTGGCCTTCAAAATATCCTCAACCTGAGATAGGGGAATGCCTGTGAGTGAGGAGATGTCTTCTGGAGTTACACCGTTTTGCGACATCAAGCGTATAAGCTCTTCACGGCCTTCCGCACGACCTTTTTGCAAGCCTTCTTCTAAGCCTTCCTCTCGTGCACCAGCTACCCGTGACCACTCGTCCCTCTTAGCTTTCAGGTAAGATTCATTGCGCAGACGGACGGCCTCGTCCTCACTTAACTCACGCAAGAATGCATATGCTTGACCTATGGCGTTATTTGTTTGGTCTGTCATTTCAAAATCTCCTCAACCTGCGATAGGGGAATGCCTGTGAGTGAGGAGATGTCTTCCGCACTTATCCCGTTGTTTTTTGCCATAGCTAATATTAGCTTTGTTATGCCAAGTATTTCGCCTTTTTGCAAGCCTTCGGCACGGCCTTCCGCACGGCCTTTTTGTATACCCTTCTGCAAGCCTTTTTGGATGCCTTTTTGCAAACCTTCTGTACGACCTTTTTGAAGTCCTTCTTCTAGTCCTTTCTGCAAGCCTTCTTCCAAGCCTTCCTCTCGTGCCCCCGCCACCCGTGACCACTCATCCCTTTTAGCTTTCAAGTAAGATTCATTGCGCAAACGTGTGACTTCATCATCACTTAGCTCACGCAAGACTGTGTATGCCTGACCTATGGCGGTGTTTGTTTTTGCTAACACTTCGAATTCCTCCTCTCGCTCTGCTTTTAAAAATTTCATCCAATTTATAAGGTCTCCGCTTTGATTCTGCGGAATTTTAGTTAAATCCAATACATTTATCTCCATTAAATCATTAAATGGAAAGTGCTCAGTTTTCTCTATCATTTGGAATACTGCATGGTGGTTCTGTGTCTCCTTAAGCAGCGGATAGTCTACTATCACAATGCTAACAGCTCTGCATAAATCTCTGTATGGACTCCCCGAACTAAGCTGCTCCGTTACCATGTTGCTGAGATAATAGGTGATTCTGCTGCGCATATCGGGCATATCCCACAGCTGGATTTCAATGTCTATGCGCTGTCCGCTGGTGGTTTCAACCTTTACATCTAAGATGCCCAATTTATCGTCAAGGGATTCCCTTTGCAGGAATGGATCTGTTATTTTCAGGCCTGTGAATTCATCGTGTTGAAGGTTTAGCACAGCCTGTAAAAAGTTTTGCAGGCAGTTTAAATTGCGCTCATCGGCAAATATTAATTTAAAAATGTAATCTGAGCGTGCGGAGAGTAAGGTCATTGAAATCACCTTTTATGATAATATTATACTCCTTTTTTGCAGTTTTTGCAAGGGTTTTTGTAA
>JAISYX010000146.1 GCA_031269595.1 Oscillospiraceae bacterium | reverse complement strand
ATCAAAATCCTTTTGCAAATCTTTTCCAAACATATTTACATATTCGTTCACCATAGCCATTGTGCTATGTCCTAGAATTGCCTTTAACCTAAAAGGGTCACCACGGTTTAAAATCCATTTTTTAGCAAAGGTGTGACGAAAAAGGTGGATACCGCATTTTAAAACTCCACGACTTTTATTATGTTTTTCTATGCAAGTATTCAAACCATCTTCGGTTAGCTTTTGTCCGTAAACACTACAAAAAAGGTACTCGTCAGGGTTGCCCTTTCGATAGATTAAATACTCCTGCAAGGTTTTTTCTAAAAATTTTGAAAGTGGAATAGTGTATTGCTTTTTATTTTTAACTTTTTTTAGTTGCACATCGTGCGATTCAAAATCCAAATCTTCAATTTTAATACTACAAACCGTTGCCCTTCGATTACCCGTACCAAGAAGATAACACACAATTACCCAATTGCGGTACTCTGCAAAAGAGCATTTTTTAATCTCGGGCTTTTTTAACAACTTCTCAAGCTCCAAGTCTGTATAAGTTTCTTTTAACGGCTTTTCGGCATATATTAGGGAGATTTTAAATTTGGATGTATATCCTTGCTCCATACAAAAATAAACTATAGCTCTTACCCCACGAAGATACGAATTGATAGAGATATTAGAAATGCCCTCTTTTGCAGATTTTAGATATTCTATATATTCCAAAATCAAATTTGCGTTTAGTTCACTGCAATCCATATTCTCATCTATGTATTCTGTGAAATAACGGAAGCTGTCATTGTAGAAACGTACTGTTGCGGGAGAAATATTGTTTAGCTGTTTTATCCTCATAAATTCCTTAAAGGCAACGGCTAAAGTTTTTTCTTCTTGATTATTCATCGACATAACTCTGCGCATTTGACATCACCCCATATACAAAAAATATGTTTATGGAAGCAAAATTAGCACCTGCTGATTAGTTGAAAATCAGCCAAAAATCAGTTGCTCAGAATTTGTCCGTTCGATGGATTTTAACGAAATTACCCCAAAAATCAAAAATGGACAAACCTTTATAAAATCAAGGCTTGTCCTACATTATTATTAAAAATATCCTATCGATGGAGCTGGTGATGGGACTTGAACCCGCAACCTGCTGATTACAAATCAGCTGCTCTACCAACTGAGCTACACCAGCAAATTACTTTTCTTGGGAGCAGATGCTCTAGCTCTTTCTCCCACCGATTTAATATTGTACAGCAAATTGGCGTTTATGTCAAGCGGATTTGCATAAATTTTTTAAATTTTTATGGTGTAATTTGCGCACGTTATGATTTTTGCCTTTTTTATGGCTTAAAATGGCGGCAGAAGCACCTTGCTGCAAGCTGCGGAGATGCTCATTCTATCTCAATTTTGCTTACCATCTCATTAAATCTCTCAAATAATCTGATTTCGTGCTTATGGGACATGCGCCTTCTAAGGGGGAAATCCCCCGGGCGGATAATCTCGCCTAAATTGTTAAGCTTGTCCAGTGCCTCAACCAGCATACGAACCTCCATTTCATATTGCCTATATGCAAAGGAATGAAAGGTATCGTTAAAATATAGCGGCACTAGCTGCCTGTCAATCAATGCGCCTGCGTCAACCTCATCACATAGGGTGTGCACTGTAACGCCGACAGGCTGCCCGTCATAGATTGCCCATTTAAGGGCGTCTAAGCCCCTTACATTGGGCAAATACCCGGGGTGGGAATTGATTATAACATACCGCTCAATCAACTCCTGAGGGATTATACCGCCGCCGCAAATGAGTATAGCAGAGCCGGCAGGTAGCTTTGTCTCGTCAAAGCCTTGTACATATTCATAGCCCAAAGCACTTGCCAGCTGCTCCGAGGTTAGTTGGTATAAGACCTCCGGCCTGTGGTTAATAAGAGGGAAGAACTTTTTTTCGTAATGAAATTCGCATGCAAAAATAATAATGTCACTTACACCCTTTGCTTTTAAAAGGCTTAGGACATCATAGGTTTTTCTATGCGGAACACTATAAGTTAAAACGCCTATCATAATTTAAATAGCCCCTTTTTTCAATGCCTTTATATTTTAACATATTTTTGCGTTGGTGTCAACCTGCCTTGCAGGGTTTTGCACTGTTTTAAATGTAAAAAAAGCGGCAAGCCCTAAAGCCTGCCGCCTAATTTAAGCTTTATTAAAGCACATAAAAATAGATTGAAAAAAAGTGCAGTATACTGCCCGCCAGCACAAAGAAGTGCCACACAAAGTGCATGTATGGGGTCTTTTTGCCCAAGCCATACAGAACCGCACCTATAGTATAAGCCACTCCGCCCACAAGCAGCAGGATTATGCCCGGGAGCACCAACGCTTTAAACAGCCAATAAAAGGCGGCAATCACGCTCCAGCCCATTAAAAGATAGCAGGCCATAGAGAGCTTTGCAAACCGCTTAAGGTCTATGATGTTCAATATTATCCCCGCTATTGCAGCCGCCCATACAAAGGCCAGAATGGTATATCCAACAGGGCCTTTAAGGGTAATAAGCGTGTAGGGAGTGTAGGTTCCTGCTATCAATAAAAATATTGTGCAGTGGTCAACTATTTGCATATACTTTTTAGCCTTGCTCACTTTAACGCCATGATAAAGTGAGGAATTGGTATAAAGAGCAATTAGCATAGCTCCAAATATAGCTGCGCTTGTAACAGCCAGAGCACCCTGCGCACGCAGCAGCAGCATTACTATTCCAAACACCGCAAGGCCTGCGCCAAGGGCGTGGGAAAGGCTGTTAAGCAGCTCCTCTAATCGGGAGTATTCAGGCAAGCCTAAAGCCCGCCTTTTATTTAGATACATAAGTTGTTTTTGGGACATAAATAAGCACCGCTTTCTTTAACTTTTAATATTATTATTTCTTGTCTACATTAATAATATAACATAATGTTTAGAATGTCAATAGAAATAGTTTTAAAAACTACATTAAATAATTGCGAACGCTATTTTTCGACGTTCTGACAGCCTCAAAATCCCCGCCTATTGCATTTGTGCCCTGATTGTAGTACAATTAATATAAATATGAGAGTTAGGAGCTAGCTTACATGATACCTAAAAAAATACATTACTGCTGGTTTGGCGGCAAACCGCTGCCTAAATCGGCACAAAAATGCATAAATTCATGGGCAAGACTTATGCCCGATTATGAGATTATCCAGTGGAACGAGAGCAATTTTGACACTGCCATGATACCCTATATCAAGGATGCCTACGCTGCCAAAAACTATGCATATGTAAGCGATTTTGCTAGGTTTTACATCCTTTATGAGCAGGGCGGCGTCTATTTTGATACAGATGTTGAGCTGCTGCGCTCTCTTGAGGGCATACTCGCTAAGGGCGGCTTTATGGCCTGTGAGCTGGACGGCGGCACTCCCTCCGGAATAGCCGTTGCACCCGGGCTTGGCATAGCCTCAGAGCCCCATTCTCCCATTTATAAAGAGATTATGGATCTATATGGCGGGCTTAGCTTTCTTGCGCCTGACGGCAGCTTGAACAACATGGCCGTTGTGGGGAACACCACAAACACCCTCAAGCAGCACGGCCTCAAGGATATAAAGGGCATTCAGGAGGTCGAGGGGATAACGGTTTACCCTGCCGAATATTTTAATCCGCTGGAGGACAGCACAGGCATACTGCGCAAGACAGCAAACACCTATGCAATCCATTGGTATTCCAAGACATGGATAGAGCCAAAACGCAGGCTGCGCAGCAGGATTACAAGGGTGGTTCGCAGAATCTTCGGCAAAAATTGCTTTGACTTCATAAAGAAATAGGGTGCTGGCTGTGAATGTAAAAATAATAACCTGTCATGATGTCTACAACAGGGGGGCGAGCCTTCAGGCCTATGCCCTGCAATGCTATTTGCAGGATATGGGGCACTCTGTTCAGATAATAGACTATAAGCCGCCTTATTTAAGCGGCCACTATAAGCTTTGGAACAAGGAACACCCGAAATACAGCAAGAATTTTGTGTTAAATACAGCTTATAATCTTGCCAAGCTGCCGCAAAGCTTAAAAAGCCTTGAAACCAAGCGGGTTTTTGACAGCTTCAAGGAGGAATACCTCTGTCTGACTGATAAGCGATACACCTCAAATGCTGAGCTAAAAGCAGACACTCCCCCTGCCGATGTATACATTGCGGGCAGCGACCAAATTTGGAACACTCAGTGGCAGAATGGCCGTGACCCCGCATTCTTCTTAGCTTTTGCGCCTGAGGGGAGCAAAAAAATCTCCTATGCGGCCAGCATGTCCTCTAGTATGGTTGAGCCTGAGCTGCTGCCTGAATTCCTTGATAGAGTTGGGGCCTTGGATAGCATCTCCCTTCGTGAGCAAAGCTCAGCGGAGTTCTTAAATGCCAAGCTCAAAAGCAAGAGGGCTGTGCAGGTGCTTGACCCCGTATTCCTGCTCCCACGCAGCAGGTGGGAGGCTCTGGCTATGCGCTCAAGCGCAGAAGCCCACATTAAAGAGCCCTATTTATTTGTATACGAATTCGGAGATAACCCCGCCTTTAAAGAGCTTGCACAAAAAATATCTGCTAAGCACGGGCTTAAAATAATTTCGCTGTTTAAGTCTGATTATGCAGCAAGGTGCCTGCCAAAGGCCGGGCCTCTTGAGTTCCTGCGGCTGATAGAGGGTGCGAATTTTGTGCTCTCAAGCTCATTTCACGCCACGGCCTTTTCTGTTATATTCCGCAAGGAATTCCTTGTTTTGCCTAGGCAAGAGGACATCAATTTGCGTATGAGCGATTTGCTGGAGGGGCTGGATTTAAGCGAGCGCATGTCTGCCCTGTCGCCCTCCTCAAGCATTGATTATTCATCGGTAGAGGTAAGGCTTGCGGCGGCTGTTGAGGCTTCTAAGGCATTTTTAAAAGAGGCGGTAAGGGGTAGATAGGCAAATTTATTTGCAGCCTTGCGTGGGCAAAGCACCTTTGCTATCATTGTTAAGGAGATAGTTATAATGCTTATATGTTTATACAATTCATGCAATCGTAAGCTTATATGTAGTATAGATGGTCAAACTCAATTTTATATTGAGCCATTTAAAAGCTTAGCTCTTCAAATAAAAAACGGCAATTTAACAAGCCTTTCTGTAAAATTTGAATCTCACAGCTACTATAAGAAAAAGCGATTTACAAGCGTTGAATATCATTTAGTAATGGAGTCTAGCTACGAGCTGCACAATTTAGTTGATAATATAGAAATCGTTATAGCAAACGAGCTAAGCCAGCCAGAGCATAACATTTACGTTGAATGTCCTCTAATCAAAAATGTTGATAGGCAGGTGTATTCCGAAAGCTATAGAGCTACTGAAAAAGAAAAGCTGGAGCGATTTTACGCTAAAGAAAACCGCAGCAGCTTTGCTTGGGAGCTATTTTACTTGTTAACCTCCCCCTTAATAACTCACCCTATTATGTATATTGTTTTTGCGTTTATTGCATATAGTCTTTACAATTGGTTTGGTTGGGGCGTTGCAGTGCTGTCTTTTTTAGCTCTTTATGCACTGTTTGTTATAGCAGAATTAGTAGGTAGTTTAATTGGTAAGTTATTTGGTAGATTAGCTTTTGGTAAAGAAGAGGATGAGCTGAAAAACTTTTTAACTGATGAGTATGTTTTATCATATTATAAGCGGTTAAGGCAAAGCGGGAATTTCTTATAGGCTTTAGGTGATGATATGGAAGTTGTAAATTATGATGACATTATAATAGGCATGTCCTCGGCGTGGTGGCTTTTTATAGTAATATGTTACCTGCTGTTTTATAAGTTTGTTTATATCGGCCTTACTTTACAGTTGGAAATAAGAGAAAGGTATGGCAAAAAGCATTATAGAAAACATCATTCAAAAAATTTGATAATCAGGTTGCTCTATTTTGAGTACAGGGGAATGGTTTCAAAATGGTTTTTTATACTTAATTTAATACATGTAGTAATGGCAGCAATTGATACTATTGTGTTGTTAATCAACTTTTTTATAAGCATCCCCATTCTTATGTCGGTAACTATAACAGCCTCATTCATAATATTGTTTATTTGTCAAATTATAGCAGCATTTCAAGGAACACTGGATGCAATCAATAAGAAAAAGGGATGTTCGCAAGCCTTTATTTTTATATTTTACCTTTTGCTTTGGGGTCTGGTTATCTTCGGCTTATTTTCAAGAATATATGAAAGGGTTTTTGGAGCATAGATTATGATGTTTTATAAAAAACTGGATGAAGATGATATTTTGGAAATTCTCATAGAATATTATCAAGAACAATTTAGTGATGTAAGTGCAGCAAAAGGCCTGATTTTAGGTGAACCTGGTAAAAATTTGAGGTTTATAGGCGCATTTTCTGATGAGGATTTTCAATATATCCATAACCTTGATTTGAACAAACTGGACAAGGAAATAGATTTTAATGGAGACCATCAATTTTTAAAAGACAATCCTGATTTTACAATTGATGAAAAATAATGTACACATTGATTTTTTTTAAAGAAGCTCCTACGCTTTCTTGACTTCTATTATCAAAACTGTTATAATAATTCAGGCGCAAAATAGACCGCAAAGACAAGTCACTTTTTAAGTGGTTCGACTATATTTTAAGGAACAGGTTTACGGTTATGAGTGAGTTATTAAAACGTTATTTGCCCAGAGTGGATTTTGATTCATACAATGATTTTTTTCAAAATTATGCGGTTAATGTCCCTGAGGGCTTTAACTTTGGCTATGATGTTGTTGACGAATGGGCAAGGCTAGAGCCTGAAAAGGAAGCTCTTGTCTGGTGCAGCGATGATTTTAAGCTGGAACGCTACACCTTTGCGGACGCTAAGAGGCTCTCAGATCAAGCCGCAAATGTTTTTAAAAAGTTTGGCATTAAAAAAGGCGATGTGGTTATGCTTATCCTTAAGCAAAGACCAATGGTGTGGTGGTGTATTACCGCCCTTTGCAAGCTTGGTGCAGTGTGCATTCCGGGCACATTTCAGCTCAAGCCCAAGGATATAGTCTATCGCTGCAACGCCGCAGGCATTAAAATGATAGTCTCTGTTGCCGATGATTCTATAGTAAACAGCATAGCCTCTGTGCGCAAGGATTGTGAAACTCTGGAGACAATCGCATATACAGACGGATTTAGCTCTGAGGGCTGTCCAAGCTTTGATACAGAGCTGGCTGCCGCCTCTGAGGTTCTTGTGCGTGAGGAGACAAACAAGGCCACCGATCCTATGCTTATTTACTTCTCCTCCGGCACATCAGGAATGCCAAAAATGGCACTCCACGACTTCACCCTGCCTCTTGGTCATATTGTAACTGCAAAATATTGGCAGCACGCACAAAACAACAAAATACATATGACACAAACAGATTCTGGCTGGGCCAAATTTGCCTGGGGCAAGATATACGGCCAGTGGATTTGTGGCTCTGCCATAGGTGCATATGACACCGATAAATTTGTCCCCGATATGATGCTTAAAGCAATTCAGCTTATTAAGCCCGCCACCTTTTGCGCACCCGCCACCATTTACAGATACCTCATTAAAGAGGATTTGTCCAACGCCCGTTTTGATTTTATCCAGCACGCCTGCATGGCGGGCGAGCCCCTTAATCCCGAGGTCTTTTATCAAATAGAGGCCAAAACAGGGCTAAGGTTGCACGAGGGCTTTGGGCAGTCAGAGGGCTCTGTTTTGCTGGCAAACTTTGGTTGGGATGAAATCAAGCCAGGCTCAACAGGCAAGCCCGCTCCCCTCTATAACCTCAAGCTTCTTGACGAGAACGGACAGGAGTCAGCCGACGGAGAGAACGGCTCAATCTGCATCACCGGCACAGATAAAAGGCATCCTACAGGGCTTTTTAAATACTACTACAGGGACGAAGCCGCCACAAAGGCCTGCTGGCAAAACGGCATATACAACACCAATGATGTGGCTTGGCGTGACGCCGACGGCTATTACTGGTTTGTTGGCCGCAACGATGATGTTATCAAGTGCTCAGGCTACAGGATAGGCCCATTTGAGGTTGAAAGTGCGCTGCTGGAGCACCCCTCTGTGTTGGAGTGTGCGGTCACCGCCGCCCCCGACCCAATGAGAGGACAGGTTGTCAAGGCGACTATAGTGCTTGCAAAGGGCTTTAGCTCTTCCCCTGAGCTTACAAAGGAGCTGCAAAACCACGTTAAAAAGGTTACTGCACCCTATAAATACCCCCGCATAGTTGAGTATGTGGAAGAGCTGCCCAAGACCATCTCAGGCAAGATTAGAAGGATGGAAATACGGCAGAAGGACATTGAGAATTCAGAGAAGTAGTATGTTGAGAGGTTAAGGCTTCCCCCTGCCTGCATGGGTTGGGGGAGGATAGCCAACTAGTGAAGCGGGTGTTGGATAATTTCCAGCACCCGCTTAATATAAGAGCTGCTAATCTTCACCGCAACCTATCCATACCCCAATCAGCAAATCCTAGGCAAGCCCTCACCCTGCAGTGCCGCCAGCATTCTAACCCCGCCAAGCCTTGTTCTTACCCGCACACCTGCTTGCGCCTCCAGCGTGCCAATAACGGCGGCATTTTTGCCATATGGTGCTTTTTTGATAGCTGCCACGGCCATAGCTGCCTGCTCTTGTGGGACAAGCAGCACCAGCTTGCCCTCGTTGCCCATGTACAGCGGATCTAAACCTAAAATTTTACACAGAGCGGCCACATCTTCGGCTACGGGAACCTTGATTTCTTCTATGACAGGCGAAAGCCCCGTGGCTTCGGCTATCTCATTCAGCACTGTTGCAAGCCCGCCTCTGGTGATGTCACGTATGCCATGGAGGTTTAGCTGGTTGCTTGTGAGTGCCTCAAGAATGCCGTTTAAGGGGGCAGCATCGCTTTGAATGGTGTTATTGAGACTAAGACGCTGGCTTAAAATACAGGCGTGGTGGTCGCCTAGATTGCCCGTTACTATAATGGCGTCACCCTGTTGGGCGGTGTCAAAGCTTATGGCTGCATTTTGCAATGTGCCTATTCCTGAGGTGTTGATGTACATTCCGCCATTGCCCTCAATAACCTTTGTATCTCCGGTTACTATGCTTATGTTTGCTTCCTTTGCTGTTTCGCTCATGGAACGGCACACCCTGTGCAAGGTGTCAAGGGGCAAACCCTCTTCCAAAATGAAGCCCGCACTGATATACCTAGGAGCAGCACCTGCCGTCAAAAGGTCATTCACCGTACCGCAAATGCTGAGACGGCCAATGTCTCCGCCTGGGAAAAACAGAGGCTTAACTACAAAGCTGTCTGTGGTAAAGGCCAATTTACCCTCTATATTCAGAATAGCAGCATCTGCCATTTTTGCGTTAATTTCATTGTGGAAATAGCGCATAAACACATCTGCTATTAAGCGGCTAGTGGCTGTTCCGCCGCTGCCGTGGGCTGTTGTTATGGTTGATTGCATTTTAAAACACCATGTGTTAGAGAGTCCGCACACCCGCCAGATGAGCCCATCTAAAAAACCCGTAGGGGCAGATGAGTAAATAGAGTGACTAATATATCTAAAAATGTCTGTTGTGCCTGTGCTCTGCCTTTCTTATTATTTTCTTTAACTGTTTATTGCGTTCCCGCACGCACCCTCGGCCGAAACCATGCAAGGCCCTACCGCTGATTCCGGTGTGCATTGCTTTGCAAAAAGCGGGCAGGCCTGTGGGCTGATTCTGCCCATAATCACATCGGCGCAGCGGCAATTTGCAGGGAAGTCCTCTGCTCTCAGATTTTTTGACCCCGCATCTAAAAATTCATATTCACGGCGCAGATAAAGCCCCGAATTTTCAACCTCGCCTATACCACGCCAGTATGCACTGCCGCTTTCAAAATATTGATTTATCAGTCTGTTGGCCTTAGGCTGGGGAGCTTCCCTTACCACACTTCTATAAAGATTAGTAAGCGTGTGCCGATTTTCTTTTATTTGAACAACAATTTCATACAGTGCCGCCAAGATATGCTCGGCTTCAAAGCCTGCAACTACAAAGGGCTTTTGGTGGATACACGCTAGGTGCTCAAAGGGCTTTGTGCCTGTAATTGCGCACACATGCCCCGGACAGAGAAAAGCATCAATGCTTTCAGTTTGGCAAACAAGCTCTAAAATAGAGGGCATGGTTTTAAGAGCCGTTAAAAGCTTGATGTTTTTAATGCCCTTTTGCACAATTTGGTCTGCCAGCAGAGCATAAACGGGGGAGCTTGTCTCAAAGCCCACGGCTGCTATAATAAATGTTTGCTGCGGATTATCTTGCGCCAGATGTATAGCTTCAAGTGGGAAAAGCATCAGCGAGATGTCTGCACCCCTTGATTTTGCCTCCGCAAGTGAAAGAGTGCTGCCCTTGACCTTGAACATATCCCCAAAGCTCAAAACGGTGTGGTTTTTTAAAAGGGCAAGCTCAATGAGCGCATCAATGTAAGATGCCGTGGTAACGCATACAGGGCAGCCAGGCCCCGACACAAGCCTTATTGAGGGAGAGACCAGCTGGCGTATGCCATTTTTAAGAATAGAGGCAGTATGTGAGCCGCAAACCTCCATAATGGTAACAGGTGTTTGACAGCTGCGCAAAAAGGAAATAACCTCATCAATCTTCATTTGCAAGCACCTCTAAATCAGCAAACAGATCTAAAATTTCCTGTGCCGCATCCTTTGAGAGAAGCTCCAGCGCACAGCCTGCGTGAATCAGCGCAAAATCGCCTTCCTTTGCGTCAACAAGGCTTGTGTTTATTACAACGGTGTTGCCGTCAAGCTGAGCTGTTGCAGTGCCGTTGTTATGGATTTTTGTAATTTTCATAGGTACTGCTATACACATGCCTTGTTCACTCCTTGACTATATATAAAGGCTTGCCCCAGTGCGATTCCGCCGTCGTTGGGCGGGACCTTTTCGTTTAAGTATACCTCTAAATTTTGTTCTTTTAGTAAGCCTGCGCAGACCTCGGTTAGCAGCTTGTTTTGAAAAACCCCGCCTGAAAGCGCAATTTGATAAATGCCCTCTCTGCGGGCAATCTGCACGCAGACTTTAGCTACCATGCGTGCAACAGCCATATGAAACCCAAGCGCAAACGAGCCTTTATCCTTAGCTGTGCTTGCGAGCTGAATAATTTTTGAGTGGCTTATTACAAGGCTCTCTGTATTTTCGATTATGTCAAAATCCATCTCTAATGGCAGCACACACGCTTTTAATGCGCCTTCTGCCAGCTGCTCCAAACGAACTGCACACTCCCCCTCATAGCTGTTATAATAGGCTGCGCCAAGCAGAGCAGCCACTGCGTCAAACAGACGCCCCATGCTTGAGGAGGGGTAGGCAAGCCCATTTTGAATAGCTGCTTTTAAAATATCGGCATGAATGTGGGCTGAGGGCAAATTTTCATTTATTAAAAAACACGCCGCCGTCTGCGCTGCATCTCTGGCCGCCTCGTCGCCTCCAACTAAGGGTGTGTATGCAAGATGTGCAGCTCTTTTGGCCGAATTAAGCTCGCAAATAAGGAATTCCCCACCCCAAACAGCCCCGTCTTCGCCGTAGCCCGTGCCGTCAAAGGCTGCACCTATTACCCTTTTAAGCCCGTGCTCTGCCATTACAGAGGCGATATGCGCATGATGGTGCTGCACAGTAAGCAGGGGGAGCTTGAGCGTTTTTGCGTAATTCCCGCTGATATAATCGGGGTGAGAATCGCATATTGCAAGGGTGGGCTGAGCATTAAAAAGCCCTGTAAAGCTCTTGATTTCCCGCTTAAAGCCCTCATAGGCAGTGCAGTTGATTAAATCACCAAAATATTGGCTCATGTAGGCATGGCCGCCTGTTGCAACACAAAAGGAGGCTTTTAAATCGCCGCCCAGTGCCACAGCTTCTCCCTCTATTTTAGCAGCGGGCAGAGGGGCATAACCACGGGAACGGCGCAGCATCTGCGGCTTACCGTTTATTATACGTGCGACAGAATCCTCCAGCGCACGCAGTATCTTTCTGTTATTATATAAAACTCCGCTTATACTTTGGCGGTTGTTATGGTAAAATTCCAGCGCAGCTTCATCCTCAAATATAATGGGAGAGCCGTTTATATTTGCACTTGTGAGTATTAAGGCATCCGTTTTTTCAAGCAGCAAGCGGTGCAGGGGAGTGTAGGGCAAAAAACAACCGCAGGTGCTGCTTTGGCTTAGCACCTCACTACAAAAGGGTTCGTCTCCACTTAGATACAGCGGCACAATAGGGCGGGCAGAGGAGGTCAAAAGCCCTTCTTCTGCTGGGCTTAGGACACAGTGTTTTTTAATTTCGCTTATATCCTTAAACATCACGGCAAAGGGCTTAGAGGCTCTTTTTTTAAGCCTGCGCAACCGTGCAACGGCCTCCCTATCAAAGGGTGAGCAAGCGAGATGATAGCCGCCTATGCCCTTTATAAGCAGTATTTGATTGCTTTTGAGCAGTGTAAGGGCTTGGTCAAAGGCGGCCTCCTGCCTTAAAAGCCCCTCTTGATTTTTAAATAATAATTCAGGGCCGCAGCTGCGGCAGCAAACCGTTTCTGCGTGAAACCGCCTATCCTCACAGGCTGTGTATTCGGCCTGACATAAGGGGCATTTTTCAAATTCCTGCATTGTGGTATTAGCTCTGTCGTAGGGCAAGGCCTCAATGATAGAGTAACGTGGGCCGCACGCTGTGCAGGTGTTAAAATAGTGCCGATTACGCCTGTTGTGAGTACTACTCAGTTCCGCTTCACATTGGTGGCAGGTGGGTAAATCAGGAGAGATAAAGCACGCTCCGTCAGCTGAACCGCTTTGGAGTATGGCAAAGCTCTGCGCCTCTGTTGTGATTGCGTCAGACAGTGTAATACGGCTGATTTGCGCTAGGGGGAGCTTCTTGCTGCAATTTTCAAGTGCCTTTATAAAATGTTCTATAGCTGAGGGTGTACCCATGGCGAAAATTGCCGCACTACCGCCCAGATTGCGCACGCTGCCGGTAATATTAAGGCGCAGAGCCTCACGGTATACAAAGGGTCTAAAGCCAATGCCTTGAACCATGCCCTCTATTATAATTTGCTTTGCAATTTTTTTTGGGTTATCCAATAGGCAACCTCCTTAAAGCCTGCGCCTGTTTTACCGCACACCTTAATTATAGGTGCAGTTGGATTGAGCTTGCGCACACCCTCGGTAAAAAAATCTATATCAAAGTCAAGATAGGGCAGAAGGTCGGTTTTGTTTAAAAGAATTATATCCGCTTTTTCAAAGGCCAAAGGGTATTTGTATGGCTTATCGCTGCCTTCGGTTACCGTGGCAAGCAGGAGCTTATGGTGTTCACCTATTAAAAATTCGGCAGGACACACAAGGTTGCCTATGTTTTCAACAAACAGATAGCCCTGCAAATCCTGAGGCAGCACAGCCTTTATTTGCGGAGTTTCTAAATGACAGGCACCGCCGGTGTTGATTTGCACTGCGCCAATGCCCGCTTGGCTAAGCTTTACAGCGTCAATGTCCGACTGAATATCACCCTCAATAACAAATGAGGGCTCGTTAAGCAGGGGCAAGAGGCCAAGAAGAAGGGTTGTTTTGCCCGCCCCCGGGGAACCCAGCACATTGATAAAGAATATGTTTTGTGCGCTTAGCTGTGCATTTAACTCCGCAGCAAGCTGCTCGTTTTTATCCAGTATTTTTTCAAAGATTTCAATTTTTTTACTCATAACTTAAATCACCTATCTCAATTGAGTTCCTCTATTTATGCACTCGCTGTAGGGGCAGACCTATGTGTCTGCCCTAAAACGGGAATTTTACGGTAAACTGGGCAGACACATAGGTCTGCCCCTACGTTTTTTAGAGGAACTCAATTGCTGCAATATAAAACTCTCTGCCAATTTCAGTTGGCTCGCCCTCACCCTTGCAGCCGCTATTTGTGCAGCTAAACTCAAAGGGCTTACGTTCAAAAAGCTTGCCGCAGACCTTGCATTTTAGCTTGGGTTTAACGGCTTCTATATCAATTTTAGCCCCTGCACAGGACGTGTCCTCTGCTATTATATCAAAATAGAGCAAAATGGAATCGGCCAGATAGCCGCAGCTTTCACCCATAACAAGCTGTATCTTGCTCACCCTGCTGCCGCCATGCCTTTCTGCGTGACACAGGGCTGTTTCAATGATTTGGCGTGTGACCTCATATTCATGCACGGCTGTATTTATCCTTCCTTTGTTCGGCGGAAGCTCCGGTGAGCTCACTCGACATAGCAAGGCATTTTTTAGGGCAGACTTCTGCACAGCAGCCGCACTGTATGCAGTTAAACCGCTCAATTTGCCAAAATGCTTCTGCCTTGCTTATTTCAATTGCGTTAGTGGGGCATTTGCGCCCGCATATGCCGCAAAAAATACATGCTTCTATGGCTATTGTCACCTGCCCCCTCACTAGAGGGTCATTTATCTTGGCTTTTTGGGGGTATGAGACGGTAGACGGCCTTTTAAACATGCTTAACAAAACGGTTTTTACCATTGAAAACATTTACGACACCACGTGTCAGGAGACCCGCACACAATATTTTGTTGGGATTCCTGCGCCCTTTCTGAGTTCTTTTTGCAGACCTTATCGCTCTGTACAGCTTATACATGGGTCTATAGTCAGCACCAAAACAGGTACGTCTGCCAGCTCTGAGCCCTTTAAGGTTTGCAGCAGTGCGGGGAGATTGGCAAAGGTGGGAGTTCGCACCCTCATGCGATCTAAAAATTTTGTGCCGTTTGCCTTTACATAATAAATAACCTCGCCTCGGGGCTGTTCTAATCGGGCAAAATATTCCCCCTTGGGCAAGCCCTTTACAGGCTCTGCTATAAGAGTATCAGAGGGAATCAACGCCGCACATTGACGTATAATGCTGATGGCTTCAAAAATTTCTTCTATTCTTACCTTGGTTCGGGCAAAGCAGTCGCCCTCTTGGGCAGTTATTATGTTAAACTTAACATGGGGATAGGCCGAATAACCCAGCGTGCGTGTGTCTGTTACAATGCCGCTTGCCCTTGCCATAGGCCCCACTGCGCCCAAACCAAAGGCATCTGCCTGAGAGAGCACACCAACGCCCGAAAGGCGGCCTTTGATTGATTGCTCCTCTAAAAAAACAGAAGTGAGACTGCGCAATTCATCCTCTATATTATTAAGCACGTCAACTATTCTTTTTAGCTTTTCCTCGTCTATATCCTTGCGCACACCGCCGATTTTGCAAACGGAGAAAATCACACGGCCCCCCGTTGTCATATCAAACAGGTCTAAAATTTGCTCACGCATACGCCAGCAGTGCATAAAAAGGCTCTCAAACCCTATGCTGTCGGCCAGAAGACCCAGCCAAAGCAGATGGCTGTGTATGCGGGAGAGCTCTGCCCAAATAGTGCGCAAAAATTCTGCACGGTCGGGCACAGTCAAGCTCATGATATTTTCAACTGCCATGCAGTAGCCCATGCCGTGCATAAAGCTGCAAATGCCGCAAATGCGCTCGGCTACGTAGGTGTATTCCTGAAAATCCTTTTTTTCAACCAGCTTTTCAAGCCCTCTGTGCACAAAGCCGATAGATGGAATGGCCTCAATGACAGTCTCATCCTCCAAGGCCAAATCCAAGTGAATAGGCTCGGGAAGCACCGGATGCTGAGGCCCGAACGGCACAATTGTTCTCTTTCCCATATTGCTCCCCTTAAGCTTTATTTAAGAATGGTGTTTTGACCTGTGTATGATATAAATTACCCTTAAAATCCACATTGATATGCAGAATATCCAGCCCAAATAAATCCTTTAACTCATTTTCATACAGGTAGGAATAAGAGTAAATTCCGCTTATACTCTCAATTTGCTCGTCGGCCTCTACCCTTAGGCGCAGGTTTACAAGCTCATTGGCCTTTGCAAAGCTGTAGAGTAAATCGTAATCCTCTTTTTTGTCTGCACTTATTTGCACAAGTCTATACCCGTTTTTGGCCATTTCGTTAACAGCAAAGATTAAGCTGCTCTTGTTTTCAAGAGTGCGGTAGGTTTGTACTTCGTTCATCCTATGCATCCTTTCTAGGCGATTTTCTTCTTTCAAGCTTATTGAGAGCCAGAACAACGCCCTCAATAATGGCCTCAGGACGTGCGGCACAGCCCGGGACATAGATGTCTACGGGAATAACCTCACCTACGCCGCCTTGAACGTTGTAGCAGTCTTTAAAAATGCCTCCTGTTGCAGCGCAAACGCCTATTGCCACCACGGCCTTGGGATTAGGCATTTGTTCATACAGCTGCTTTACAACAGAGATATTCTGCTCGTTTACACTGCCTGTTATGAGCAAAAGGTCTGCGTGCTTTGGGTTGCCCGTGTTTATTGCACCAAAGCGTTCTATGTCGTATAGCGGAGTGAGGCAGGCCAGAACCTCAATGTCACAGCCGTTGCAGCTTGAACCGTCATAGTGGAGAATCCACGGCGACTTTTTTATAAATTTCATTTTAAACACCATTAAGCCTGCACACAAAACATTATTAAAAAGATTTTGCTGGCTTTCTGCGCCCTTTCTCGGTTCTTTTTCAAGCTTATTTTACAGCAGCCCCAATATTACAAAATTGGCAAGCGACGCCACGCCTGTTACAATCCAACTAATTTTAAGCGCATTCTTCCATTTAACTCGTGCAAAAACATTGTCTATCACAATTTCTAAAAAGTAAACCGCAAGGCAGATAAACACGGCCAAAACCTGCATATAAGCTGCCGAGCTGACAAAAAAGATATACACCAGCGCAAGTGAGAAGATAATTTCAAACCAGTGTGTAATTTCTACCATAGCCAAGCATACGCCTGTAAGCTCGGTTGTAATGCCCTTGACTATCTCTTGGTGGCCGTGGTGAGACATGCTTAAATCGAAGGGGGATTTGCGCAGCTTAATGGTTAGTATAAACATTAGGCCTAAAAAAATTAAGGGGAGTCTTGTAATGAGCGGTTGGTCCAGCTTCCACACTACTTCCACATGGAATGAGCCCGAAACCTCATAAAAAGCAAAGGCGGCAATTAAAATCATAGGCTCGTAGCACATAATTTGAATTAGCTCACGCTCTGCACCAATAAAGCTGTAGGGCGAGTAGCCGGAGTAACCCATAATGACAAAAAATACGCAGGCAAGCGTAAATGCGAAGATACAAAGCAGTAAATCCTGACCAGTAAAAAGCAAAACTACCGCCAAAATGGTAAAGCAAAGGCTAAAGGTGGTAAAAAAGCGGGTAATCATGTTTACTGTTGTTGCTTCCTTTTGCAGCAATTTAATAACGTCATAAAAGGGCTGTAGCAGCGGAGGCCCTTTGCGCCGCTGCATTCGGGCGGTGATTATTCTGTCCATGCCGGCCAAGAGCCCTCCCGCAATAGGGACAGCGAATAGTGCCAAAGCAATTCTAAGAATCATACAACATGCCCTCCTATAACTGCAAAGAAGCCCGCAATCAGAATTCCTGCGCCCAGATAAACGCTTTTGCGCAGCCAAAATTCTTCGCCAAAAATCCCCTGCATATACCAGTTGCGCAGCTCCACACGGTGCACCTGACCCATTCCGCCGTAAAAGCTCTCGTCGTCTCCCGTGTTTTCTCCTGAGAGATAAAGGGAGGTTTGCTTAACTGAAAATTTGTGGTAAATAGGGTATAAAATCAGCGGCAGAATAAAGATTAGGCAGAGCATACCTATGATAATCGCAGACGCAACAGGCTCAATAGGAGGCGGGAAGCTGTCGGTTGTTGTGCTGTTGATATAAGGCTCAATAAAGCTGCTGGAGACAAGGGGATGCAGCAGGCAAATAATAATGACCAATGCGGCCAGAGAGTAGAGGCTGACCTTTTCGTCCCCGCGCATTACATAGGAGGTGGGCTTTATTCTATGTGCGTTGGCTATCAGCTTGCCCAGCCATTTTGTCCAAAAGAACATGGTTATAGTGCTGGCAAAGGCCACAATAATTACAATTAAAAAGTTGCCGGAATCCAAGAACGCCCGCATGGCCGCCCATTTGGCTATTAACATGCCGAAGGGGGCAATAAACATGCCCGCAATGCCTATTATTAAAAATATGGTTAGCTGCTTTGAAATGCCTATAAGTCCATCCATGTCCTCAATGCTGCGGCTGCCAAGCTGATGTGAGGTTGAGCCGACAGAGAGGAACAGCAGCGACTTTGCAATTGCGTGGAATACCACCAGCATAATGGCTGCCCAAATGGCCTCGGGCGTACCTATGCCCACACAGGCGATAATGAGCCCCAGATTTGATATGGTTGAATGTGCAAGCACCCGCTTGGAATCGGTTTGCGAAACGGCCATCATAGCCGCCGCAAGGAAGGTGACGCCGCCTATCATGGTAACCGTAATGCCCGAAACATTAGAGCCCAGCATGGGTGAAAGGCGCAGCAAAAGATACACCCCCGCCTTAACCATGGTGGAGGAATGGAGCAGCGCAGAGGATGGAGTAGGTGCAACCATTGCACCCAAAAGCCAGCCCGAAAAGGGGAACTGTGCCGATTTGGTGAGTGCAGCGGCCGAGAGTAAAAACACCGCAATAGATACGGTAAGAGAGCCGTTTGAGCTCACGAGTGAGCGGAAATCCGCAATGCCGTTAACGCCCAAAAGCACAAGCCCTACAGTAAATAGCAGGCCTCCAAACACATTTGTTTGTATAGCGGTAAAGGAATTTTTAACAGCCTTTGGCGTTTTGGTGTATCCTATAAGCAGGAAGGACGCCAAGGAGCTTATCTCCCAGCACAGCAGGAGCAAGGATAGCTGGTTGGTGATAACAATGCCGAACATAGCGGCCAAAAATAAAAACATCACGGTAAAAAATATGTTGCGGCGGTCGGGGATTTCGGGGTTATGGCGGTGATAGTCCTTCATGTATTCAACTGCGTAAATACAGATAATGCCGCCAATAACGCCGATAATCAAAATCATAAGCAGCGAAAGCTTGTCTATGAAGATGGTTTGACTAACCTCTGTTTTATCCTTGTAAAGAAACTCATAGCCAATAGAAAGTAAGATAGACAGACCCGTAAGCAAGCACAAAAGAACCGATTTATGTACAATAGCCTTGTAAATAATAAAGCCGCTTATAAGCACCTCCAGCAATAGCGTAGCATAGGGCAGCCAATGCTGGAAGGAGAGATCTATAATAAGGGTTTTGTTATAATTAAGCACACAGAAGGTAATAGAGAGGGCTATTACCAAGCTTGCACAGGCTCGTGTTAAAATGGCAATTTGTCTTTGTTTTTTAAATAAAAGCATAAATAGAGCCGCCAAAACAGGAAGCCCCAAAAGCAAACCTAGCATAAACCTCTCCTTCTATTTTCTTTCTTATGCCTTTAAAGCACTAACCGCCTTTTTAATATCCTCCACACGGTCAAGCTTTTCCCAAGGGATGTCTAAATCTGTTCTGCCCATATGGCCGTAGGCCGCAACCTGACGGTAGATGGGGCGTTTTAAATCCAGATTGCGTATAATTGCGGCGGGGCGCAAATCAAACACAGACTTAACCGCCTCAGAGAGCAGGCTGTCCTCTACTGTGCCCGTGCCAAAGGTATCTAAAAATACCGAAACGGGGTGTGAAACGCCTATAGCATAGGCCAGCTGTACCTCGCATTTTTTTGCAAAGCCTGCCGCCACTATATTTTTAGCCACATGACGAGCCGCATAAGCCGCCGAGCGGTCAACCTTTGTTGGGTCTTTGCCGCTGAATGCTCCGCCGCCGTGGCGGGAGTAGCCGCCGTAGGTGTCCACAATTATTTTGCGTCCTGTTAAGCCGCTGTCTCCTGCGGGTCCGCCCACAACAAAGCGGCCTGTTGGATTTACATAATATTTAATGTCACCCTTTATGTATTTTTCGGGGATTACGGGCAGAATAACGTGCTCGGCAATATCCTTGCGTATCTGCTCAATATCCACATCGGCAGAGTGCTGTGAGGAGACCACAACGGTATCCACACGAAGGGGCACACCGTCTTCATATTCGATTGTAACCTGTGTTTTGCCGTCTGGGCGGAGGTAGGGCAGAGTGCCCTCCTTGCGCACCTGTGTGAGCCGCTGAGCCATCTTGTGGGCAAGGGAGATAGGCAGTGGCATAAGCTCCTCTGTCTCGTCACAGGCAAAGCCGCACATCCTGCCCTGGTCGCCTGCGCCCGTGAGGTCGTCAGCGTCGCTGCTGTTGCCCAGTTGTATGTCGTAGGACTCGTTAACGCCCTGTGCAATGTCGGGGGACTGCTCGTCCACTGAGACAAGAACAGCACAGGTGCTGCCGTCAAAGCCGGCAGAGTTGTCTGTGTAGCCAATGTCAGATACAACAGTGCGGACTATGCGGGGCAAATCAACATATCCTGTGGTTGAAATTTCACCCATGAGCGAAACTATGCCTGTGGTGGTGGTGGTCTCGCAGGCAACGTGGGCGTTTGGGTCCTGCTTTAGTATTTCATCCAGCACGGCGTCTGAAATCTGGTCACACATTTTGTCGGGGTGACCCTCGGTTACAGATTCTGATGTGAATAAATATTTTGCCATAATTATTTTCCTCCGTTTATTAAGTGGTTTAACTATCAACACAAAAAAAAGCACCCCGTTTGCACAGAATGCGAGTTTAATGCTCATCTTCCGGCTAAAACCGCAGGATTTAGCACCTTACTTAAACAAGCAGGTTGCCGGACTTCACAGGGCCTGTTCCCTCCGCCGCTCTTGATAAATTGTATTTAATTTATAATCCAATTATATCACATTTGCCGCTGTAATACAAGTGTTTTTTGTTAATTTTGAGCTACAAACCCATGAATCTACAAAGCGCACAAAAAATGTAGGGGATGATGTCTACATGCCTTGGAATATCTAAATCTTTAAGTTCACCCGCAGACTTGGCGGGACGTGGAGAGCGTGAGGAATGTTAATTTTATCGTCCCGATTACGTGCGTCATTGCGAGCACCGCTGGGCTTGAATTTACCCTGCGGTTACAAGTGCAAAGCAATCCAGTTGCACCAAAAGCCCTTGTGCTGCTGTGGAGCGTTTGGCCTCGTTCCACTGGATTGCTTCGCACACCACACCTTGCTGTTATTGTTGTTTGGTTGCGTGCTCGCAATGACGTAGCTTTTATGGTTTTAGGCTTATTTGATGCACCGCTTTAACTTTGTGGGAGACTGCAATTCGGCATTACACAATTGTAAAGTTTTAAGTGTCACAAAGCATAAAATCAAAATTCATGCGTTTGTTGTGCTTACTTCTGCGCTTCCTTCCACTTTGCAAGCTGGTCTGCCAGCGCATTGTTCATGGGCTTAGCTGTGCTTTGAGAGGAGAGATATTTTTGCACATCCCTTTTGCCTGCGCCGCCGCCCTCTTCGCTTTTGCGCTTTTCAAATTCCGAGAGCTTTTCACGGTATCCGCACACGCAAAAGAACATTTTCTTTTCACCCTCGCCGCGCATTTCAAGCTTTTTGTGGCAGTTGGGGCAGCGTGAGTTTGTAAGTATGCTCTTGCTTTTGCGGTAGCCGCATTCTCTGTCGGGGCAAATTAGCATTACGCCCTTTTTACCCTTGACCTCCAGCAGAAAATTTTCACAATCGGGGCACTTTTCTCTTGTTACATTATCGTGTGTATACTTTTTATCATCTGCTATTACTCGAGACACCAGATGCGCGGCAAAATCACGCATCTTTTGCACAAATACATCGCTGCGCTCCCCGCCCTTGCTTATAAAAGCAAGCTCCTGCTCCCATTTTGCGGTTAGCTCCGCAGAGCGCAAATCCTGAGGGACTATGCCTATAAGCTGTATCCCCTTTGAGGTGGGCACAAGGCTTTTGCCCTGCCTTTCCACATAAAAGGAGGAGAGCAGCTTTTCTATAATATCCGCACGGGTGGCGGGAGTGCCTAAGCCGCTTGTCTCCTTGAGGATATTTTTAAGCTCGCCGCTCATATTTTCGCCTGTAGGGTGCTCCATTGCGGTTAGCAGAGTGGCCTCTGTGTAGCGTGCGGGGGGCTTGGTTTTGCCTGATTCTATAGTGATTTTATCAGCGTTAAGCCGCATTCCCTGACTAAGTGCGGGGAACTCCTGCTCCCTTACATCGCTCTCCTCCTCGTCAAGGGCGGAGATTCCGCTGTAAAGAGCCTGCCAGCCCAAGCTCTTAACCGATTTGCCCACAGCCTTAAACTTCTCCTTGCCCAGAGTGACGGTGAGAGTAATCTCCTCATATTCATAGGCAGGGGAGAGGACGGCCATAAATCGGCGGAGGACTAAATCATAGATGTTAAGCTCTTCACGGCTTAGCTTGGAGAGGTTAACGGGCTCTTCTGTAGGGATGATAGCGTGGTGGTCGCCCACCTTTTTATTATCGACTATATAGCGGGTGATAGGCTTTTCTCGCAGAAGCTTCTGCGCTGCCTCCTTATATTTGCCTATAGCTATGCTGCGCAGCCTGTCAGGCAGAGTGGGGACTATATCGTCGGTTATGTAGCGGGAATCTGTGCGGGGGTAGGTGAGCAGCTTGTGGTGCTCGTAAAGGGACTGCATGAGGGAGAGTGTCTGCTTGGCAGAATAGGCAAAGCGGCGGTTTGCATCCCTTTGCAGCTCGGTTAAATCATAGGCGGCGGGGGGAGCTTTGTGTTTGTATTGCTTGGTAATCTCGCTTATTATGCCCTGATTAGGCAGACGCTTTAGAATATCCTCGGCGGCCTCACGTGTGCTTATTCTTGACTGCCCCTTAGTGCCCTGCCAGATGGCCGAAAAGCCGCTAAATCGGGCTTTAATGGTAAAGTAATCCTTGGGGACAAAGCCCCTTATCTCCTCCTCACGCTCGACTATCATGGCAAGAGTGGGAGTTTGCACCCTACCAGCGGAGAGCTGGGCATTGTGCCTGCAGGTTAGGGCACGGGTGACATTTAATCCAACCAGCCAATCCGCCTCCGCCCGTGATTGAGCAGAGCGGTAGAGGTTATCATATTCGGCAGAGGGACGCAAACGGGCAAAGCCCTCCTTGACGGCCTTCTCTGTTTGAGAGGAGACCCAGAGCCGCTTACAGGGCTTGCGGCAGCCCGATTTAATGAGTATCCAGCGGGCGACAAGCTCACCCTCACGCCCTGCGTCTGTTGCAATGATAATGTCGGTGACATCGTTGCGGTTAAGCAAGCCCTGCACCACCTTGAACTGGTGCGAGCTCTCTTTAATAACAACCAGCTTCATGCTTTTTGGCAGCATGGGCAGAGCTTCCAGCTCCCACTTTTCGTATTTTTTATCATAAATTTCAGGGTCGGCAAGGGTGACAAGATGTCCCAATGCCCATGTGACTATATACTTTTCACCGGAGATAAAGCCCTGCTCGTTTCTGCGGCAGCCCAAAGCTTTGGCGTATTCCTTTGCAACGGAGGGCTTTTCGGCTAATACTAATGTTTTACCCATTTATTTCACAACCTTTTATAGTGTCTTGCTAAATCTAAGATTTTATAAGTTGTTTTGATTTTTTTAGTGTTAAATTTATTGTCTTAATGTATAGCAAGATGTTGTTTTAGTTTGTGCTCATGCCGCACGGGCACGCACGCTGTTTAGTCGGTTGCAGCCAAAGGCTGCATTTTTGCAAGCAGAAACCCCGAACTTTCTGGTTCCGCCCAGAAAGTAAGCAGCAGTGGTTGCCGACCAAATTAAAATTTGGGGCAACTGTGCATGGGTGTCATTAGCCAAATCAGAGATTTGGATGACACCGCAAA
>JAISYX010000131.1 GCA_031269595.1 Oscillospiraceae bacterium | reverse complement strand
ATAGAGGAGGAGATGAGCAAAAAGGCCGTGCAGGCTATAATTGAAAGGAATTGCAGCAGGCTTTTAAATATACGCTTCATAAAACACCATGTACAGAGAGCTTTTTTGTGCAGCTTCCTGCATCCTTTCTTAGTTTTAACCTATATCTCTGCTCTTAAAACGCCAAAGACCAAGTGCCGTAAGCACAGTGGCAATCAGGCAGAGCACAACAAGGGGCACAGGCTCAAAGGTCTGCACAGGCTGCTGTGCTATGCTGCCAAAGGGGCTGATATTTTCCATCCATTTGGGTGCATCAAGTATTCTGCCCAAATACATAATTATAAAGCTGTATCCCAAAATCAGCCACACAAGGGGCGTGAGCTTAGGCAGGAATCCAACCAGCAGGACAGCAAAGCTCATAAGCACCCAAATTGCGGGAAGATAGCTTAAATCCGCCTTTATAACTTCTGCTAAATTTAACGCTCCGCCTGAGGCTAAGGCAAGCCCCGCAGAAAATAGAAGCTGCATTATAAAGCTCTCGATAACAGCAACAAGCAAGAACCCGCCGTACAGCTTAGTTCCGGGCACAGCTCTTACCAAAATTTGCTCCAACCTGCCGCACTTTTCTTCTCCGTGTATTTTAATTGCACTTAATACAACGGGTATTGCTGCAATTATAGATGATATGAGTAGTATCATTGAAACATAATTATCCATTATTGAAAATGTCCCATTTGAGGCAAGCACCTTCATTACCATCTCATTGCCCTCAACAAAGGAATCAATTTGGGTGCACACACTGCCATAGGATGCTCCCAGAAGCAGCATACCAGCTCCCCAGCCTAAAATAGAGCTGCGTGAGAGCCTACAAGCCAATCCAAATGGGCTGCGCAGGAATACGGAAGCTCCTGCCCTGCCCTTTTTAGCGGGGATAACGCCCGAACCGTGGTCACGAGCCGCACACACTGCCAGTGCGATTAAGCTAAGGATAAGGCCCTCTGCAAGCAGGATAAGCAAGGGATATATGGAATTGCTGTAAAAGGCCTCCGCCTTTAAAGCAAGGCCAAAGGGCGAAATATTGGTGAGCGCACTGCCGCTCACATCTCCCACAGCACGGATTACATAGAACAGGCCGAGCAGGGCAAAGCCAAAGCCATTAACTCCGTTTGCGGTGGAAAATAGCTGTGCGCCCAACAGGCTTATTCCTGCAAACACAAAACCCACTGCACCTATGGCAAAGCCGTAAACAAGCGCACCTGCAAGTGTTGTGCCTCCTATGTTAAGCAAAAGCAGCAAGGCCGCCGTTGCTATTGAGATGAGTATATTGACAGCAAAGGCAAATTTTATAACAGCCAAGCTCCCTGTGAGCTTGCCCACAGGCAGAGCACGGAGCATTTCTAATCTGCCCTTTTCTTCATCTGTTCGGGTGTGCCTGTTGACAAGGAAGATATTCATAATTGCGGCGGCTATCATAAACCAGAGCAGGCACTCCTGAGCCATTACGCTTGCCTGAGTGAGGCTCTCTGTGCCGTATACATTGCCCATCATGGCCACCATTGCAGGGTTCTGCATAGTTGCGGCTATTTGCTCTATCTCCGCCTGTGTGGACAGCAGCCCCGGGTACAGTGAGGCAAACAAGGCAGCAAAACCCGCTATGCAGGCAATCCAAATAGGAGTAGCCAGCCGCTCACGTCTGCAAATAAAGCGAAGGTAGCTGCCTAAACGTGCAAAATTGTTCAAATTGCTCACTTCCCTTCATATTCAGCAAGGAAGAATTCCTCAAGGGTGCGGCCGTTGGATTTTGCCGAAATTGCGGCCATAGAGCCGCTTTCGACTATAACGCCCTCTTTGATTATGCTTACACTGTCGGCAAGCGTTTCAACCTCGCTCATTATGTGTGAGGAGAGCAGAACCGTTTTGCCCTCGGCCTTGATTTCGCCTATGCTGTTTTGAAAGGCCTTTTCCATAATCGGGTCTAGGCCGCTGGTGGGTTCATCCAGAATGAACAGCTCCGCATTTGAGGCCAAAGCCGCCACCAAGGCCACCTTTTGCCTGTTGCCCTTGGAATAGGTGCGGCATTTTTTAGTGGGGTCAAGCTCAAAGAGCTTAAGGTATTTTTCACGCTTAGCCCTATCAGGCTTGCCGCCGCTAAGTGATAGGAAGAGGTCTATAACCTCGCCGCCTGTAAAATTTTCCCACAAATTTACATCCCCGGGCACAAAGGCGGTTCGCTTATGCAGCTCTACAGACTTTTGCCAAGCGTCCTCACCAAACATTTTAACTGTGCCTGAATTTGCTCTTAAAATGCCGAGCAAGCAGCGTATGGTTGTGCTCTTGCCCGCACCGTTAGGGCCTAAAAAGCCGTGCACCTCACCCTGCTTTACCGCCAGATTAACCCCGTTTAAGGCGACAACTCTGCCGAATTTTTTAACCAACTCGCTAATCTCAATTATTGACATTGACATTATCCTCCTTATATTTGCAAATATTACTTAAGCTGCATTCTGAGCATTTGGGTGCACGTGCGGTGCAGACGTCACGGCCGAACATCACCAGTCTATGGCAAAAATCGCTGGATTCCTCAGGCGGAAGCAGCTTTTGCAGCTGCATTTCTGTTTTGAAGGGGTCTTTTGTGCCGTCTGTAAGCCCTAAACGGCCGGAGATTCTTATGCAGTGGGTATCGCAGACTATGGCAGGCTTACCGTAAACATCCCCCAGAATAAGGTTAGCCGTTTTGCGGCCAACTCCCGAGAGGCTGAGCAAATCCTCCATATTGTCGGGCACAAGGCCGTTAAAACGCTCTTTAATAGCCCGACAGGTGTATACTATGTCCTTGGCCTTTTGCCTGAAAAAGCCGCAGGAGTGTATGTATGGCTCAATATCCTCAGGCTCTGCGTCGGCAAGGGCTTCCAGTGTGGGATAGCTTGCAAACAGAGCAGGCGTAACCTGATTAACTCTTGCGTCTGTGCACTGTGCCGCAAGACGCACCGAAATAAGCAAATGCAGCGGATTTTGATAATCCAGTGAACAGATTGCATCGGGATATAATATTTTAAGGCGGTTAATTGCCTCTAAAGCCAGTTGTTTCTTCGTCATCTTATTCGCTGAACAGCAGTTTGCTGACATCGGGGCCGTGCTCTACAAACAGGCCTGCGGCTTTGGCTGAGGCCTCGTTAAAATTAAGCACTCCGCTTGGTGCTTCTGCAAGGTTATCATACAGCAGGAAGGGCACAGGCTCGGAGGTGTGTGTTGCAATAGATAGCGGGGTTGGATGGTCGGGCAGAAGGAGTATGCGGTAGTGCTCATACTTAGCCAGTTCACGGCGCAAAAGGCTTAAAACCAAGCTGTCAATCAGTTCTATTGATTTAACCTTATTTTCAGTTTCACGCCTGTGTCCGCACTCGTCGGGAGCTTCAAAGTGCAGATATACAAAGTCTTGACCATTTTCCAGCTCGGCAAGCCCTGCACGAGCTTTAGCCTCAAAGCAGGTGTCTATGTATCCTGTTGCTCCGGCTACCTCACACACGTTCATGCCTGCGCATTTGCCTATACCCTTGAGCAAATCCACAGCAGAGATAACAGAGCCCTTTTTGCCGAATTTGGCTTCAAAGCTCTCCAGCTCCGGCCTTGTGCCCTGACCCCACAGCCAGATGGAGTTGGCGGGGTTTTTGCCCTCTGCAAGCCTTTTAAGGTTGACAGGGTGCTCCTTTAGAATATCATAGCTCTTGCGCATAAGTTTAATTAAGCCCGCTGCAAGAGGGTTAGAATTGAGGTGCTCGCCTATAACCCTGCCGCTTATATCGTGGGGGGGCGTGAGCTTGCCAACCTCAACCGTGCCCTTGTGCCAAACAAGGCAATGGCGGTATTGAATGCCGCTGTAAAAGGTGAAGAGCTCGTTGCCAAGCCGCTCTTGAATGGTTTGGATTAGCAGAGCTGCCTCCTCTGTGTGTATATCGCCCCCGCAGTAATCCACCATGGTTTTTTGTGCATAGTCGGCCTCCTCTGACAGAGTGACCAAATTGCAGCGGAGCGCAACGTCACTGTCGGAAAGCTTTATGCCCATGCTCACGGCCTCCAGAGGAGAGCGGCCTGTATAGCAGGTTTTAGGGTCGTAGCCCATAACCGAGAGATTTGCAACGTCACTGCCAGGTGAGAGGCCAGGGGCAACTGTGCGCACCAAGCCAACCCTGCCATGCTGTGCAAGGTAATCCATATTGGGCTTTACAGCGGCCTCCATTGGGGTTTTGCCGCCAAGGCTTTCAATGGGATAATCGGCCATACCGTCACATAGTACGGTGATATATTTTGTTGACATGAGAAAAAACCTCCGGTTTTTTAAGTTGAAAATTGAAAGTTGAAAGTTGAAAGTTGAAAATTGTGGTTTAATCTTGGTTTATAGCGGGTTCTTGGACTGGGCAACCTCTAGCTTCTGGCCTCTGGCCTCTAGCCTCTAGGGGTTATCTTACTTCCCACCGCTAAACGACCGAAGGCGTCTAGGCAGCTGCGGCAGCATAATAGGTCTATTAGCAGCTCGCACTGCTCGGCGTCGCTTGTTTCTATGCGTCCCTCGTTATCCAATATTATGCCGTAGGTGCTTAAAAAGTCAATTCTATCCATAATTTCAAGCGATACAATATGCTTTAAAATGGCGTTGTCAAAGTCTATAAACTTTCTGGCGTTCTTTGCGGACATAGCCTCGCTTTCAAGCATATCATAGTTGCCTATTACACCGGATTCTGCAATAAGCTCCATGCGCTTGGCGCAAATTGCAGCGTTGCGGTTTTCAAGCTCAAAGTCCTTTTCTATGCCCGTTGAAAGGAAGTAGCACACGCCGTCTATGAAGAGGAAGTCCACAGGGGCGGCAAATTTTAACACAGGAGAGACGCTCTGTGCAAGGGCTTCCCCCTGAACGGTGCATAGCAGGGTTTTAGCTCCCTGCAAAAAGGGATTGGAACGGCGCATAAACAACACCTTTTTAAGCTCTCCGCTCTCCTCGTCTGTGCGCTCACCATAAAATGCGTAGCCTGCGGTTCGGGGCATGGTGCCGTTTACAAAGTCCTCGGAGGGGTATTCCAGTGCGTTTTGAAGGTCTGTTAGTATGGTGCTCAGGGGCTCCTTGATAAGCTCGTCTGTCTCGGCCACTGCGCCTATTACCTCCTTTTCAAGAAGGGGGGAATACTCGGCCACAAGGCGGCTTGAGGCCACCTTTTCAAGCAGGTGATTCTTAATGACCTCTGCCCAAACCGAAATGCCCTGCATAGCGCAAAGGCCAAAATTAAGCTCTAAGCCATCTGAGCTTTTGCTTGTGCTGTAAAGCGAGAATTTCCACTGGTATTCAGAGGGAACAAGCCCTCTAATCGATTCAGTAAATGCCTTTATATCCAAAATAATACCTCCAGATTTTGATGTTATCGTTTGCTATAATTATAGCATTTTTATTCGAATTTCGCAATGCGTAATTAGTTAAAAAAATAAGAAATAATTAAATTCGTGCAGAATTTTCAATTAACTAATACCCTCCGTCGTCATAGCTTAGCTTTATGCTCTCCTTGCTGTAATACTTGGCCATGTCAAGGTTTCGCCAGGTGCTTGCATCTGCTGTTATATCCCACAAAAAGATTACCGTGGGCTTGTGGGAGAGAGGCTCAAGCACAACCTCCTTTGTTGTGCTGTTGTTTAAAAGGGACTGCCTTGAATCCATCTCGGCGGAGTGAGCCTTGGCCTCACCTGAGGCAAGCTGTTTGGCTGCCTGAAAGGAGTTCAGGGCGTAGAGGTCGCTGTAATCGCAGGCTGCACATAGCACCAATGCCGCCGCAAACAGTATGCAGGCGCACTCCTTGGGCTTGATTTTGATGGAGTATCTCACCCCCAGCCAACCGCACAGGTAGCTCAGGTTGAACATAATGAGCAGCACAGCGGCATAGTGGTAGATGTCCTGAATGCGCCCGGGGCCTATGTTTGACATAGCAAACAGGCTTGGCGTGAACATAGAGGCAAACAGCCCAAAGCTGAGGATAAAGGCCAACAGAGGCCGCTTAAACTTGAGGTGTCTGGATTTAGCTATGCTTGCCGTTGCCCAAAATATCAAGGGGAGAACGGCGATAAAGGCCACCAGCTCAAGCCCCTTTAAGCTGCCTAAGAGCAGCTTGGCTGCGTTGTAAATTGAGAGAGCCACAGCCTTAGGCGCACTCATGCCCACGTTCATGCCCGCTCTCACGCTGTTCCCCGGGGCCAGCATACTCAGGGCAGAGGAGGCAAGCAGTACAAGGGTAAAGCTAAGTGTGATAAATTTGTGCTCATTCCTGCGGTAAAAATCAAGAATCACAAGGGCTGCAGAGGCCAGACACAGGGGCAAAATAAGGGGATAATTGCCTCCTCCTATCCAAAAGGAGAGGAAGATAAGCGCAGCAATACGCAAAATGCGGCCTGTTTTATTTAAATCTGCCAGACGCAGGCGGAGTATCAAGCCCAGCCACAGCATTGCAAGTGTAAAGTAAAAGGTGTAGTACCAAGCTCCGTTAAACCAAAAGAAGCCCTCTACAATTGCAGGGGCAAATTGAGTTGAGAGCACGGCAAAAAATGCGGCTGCGCCCAAGCTCCAAAGCCTTGAGAGCCTTAAGCCTCTGCGCAGGATTACATCAAATAAAAAGTATGAGCTTAACAAAAACACCGTGAGCAGAGCGATTGCGCCCAAGGGGTACAACTTGTATCCAAACACAGCAGGCATCATGGTCATGGTAAAAATAGCCGTGTGCGTGCCCTGCCAGCTCTGCCACCGCTGGGCTGCGGCGGAGATTCCCGCCCCTATGGTTTTAAACACACTGCCGCTTTGCTGCCAAACATGAACGGTATAGCTGCCGTAGGTGTAGTCGTCCCCTGAGGGGTGAGTGTAGGGAGCTATGGCGTATAAGGGGGCTAGAAGGGCTATTAGGAGCAGTATAATAATGGCTGCTGTTATGTGATTCTTTTTCATTGTTGCCGCTCCTTTATTCCTTTGATTTGCTTTAGTTAATTATATCAAGATATTGGGTAAAGGTCAAGGGGTGGAGGGCTTATTTAAGCAACTAGAGGCTAGAAGCTAGAGATTGCTAAGTCGTAACCTTAATTTTCAATTTTCAACTTTCAATTTTCAATTATATATACCTCCGGTTGCTCCGGTTTCTCCCTTTTCTCCGGAATTGAGGCAGGTGGCCAGCTGTAACAGTCACAATTAAAGGGACGCTGCGCTATGCAACGTCCCTTTGATTATCTCTTGCTTCTAGTTAACCTCAATTTCAAATTCTGCCTCATCACCTAATGCTGCAACAGGCGTTACTGTAACGGTGTATTCCTCTGTGCCGCCGTTTTTAAACTCTGCTATAACAGTCAGGGTTGAAGCAGCTTTGCCGTCTGTCATAAGCCCAAGCATAGCTCCCGCAGAATCAAGGCCGTTGTTTATAGTCATCGCAACCTGAATATATACCTCGCCCTCCTCAGTATCCATTTTATAGCTATAGGCATCTGAATATTCGCTAGGAATCTGTTCGCCTTCTTTTATTAATTGAGATTTTTCGCCGGCAATTGTTAGCTTGTTTTCATCTGAAGCAGACCCATTGTCTTGGGTGACCTCAAACGCAGTGGCGTGCTCTGCCGATTTAACCACAAGGCTTTTGACCTCGTCGCTTTCGGCGTTTAGAACCAGCAGGTAATACTGCTCAATGGTTTCACCTCCGGTAGTTGAAAAAACCATAGAGGAAAGATTGTTTTTACTAAGCTTTAATGCGGATTTATTGCCGCTCTCAAGCTCTGCCTTGGGAGTTTTATCTGTTATTGGCACTCCGTTAGCTGCTGCATAGGCCGTGAGGCCAAGGCTTCTTTTAACTGCAGCAGGTGCGCTGCTGGAGCCCTGTACTGACACATCCCTTTTGATGTTTAGCAGGTCATAGCCAGAGAAGGCTGTAACCGCCAGAGCCAGCATTACCGCAAAGGCCGCTGCAAACTTAAGCGGTCTGCCGTAGTGCGGGCGTGCACTCCTCTTTCTTTCCATAGAATCTATGCTCTGTGAAATTTCGTTCCAAGCGTCAGGGACCTGTGCTTCTGCCGCCTTTTTAAAGGCTTTTTCTATTTTGTTGTTATCCATCTCCAACACCATGTGTTAGAGGGCCCGCACACCAACAATTTATTAAAAAGTGTCTGTGCGCCTGCACCTCTGCCTTTCTTGTTATTTTCAAACTAATTCTTCCTTGCTAAAATGCTGTTTGATTGTGTTAATTGCCTCTGAATAGTTGCGGCGTACGCTGCCCTCAGGGATGTCCATTATGCGGGCAATCTCCTTGTGGGTTAAATCCAAGCTAAGCCGCAGGGTTAGAATTTGCCGCTTCTTACTGTTTAGCAGCTTAAGGCAGGTGTTAAGAATTTCACTGTATTCCTCTGTGCTTTCCATTAAAATAGCTTCCTCTTTAGCCTGATTCTCTGCCAAATTGCGCCGCAGCTTGTTCTTGCGGTAAAGATTTAACGCCTTGTTTCGGGCAATAGTAAGAATCCATGCAACAACAACCCATAAAAAAGTAATTGCCATGCCTGCGCTCTGCCTTTCTTTATTTTCAAACCTTCATTCCTTTCGCTTGTCTTTTGCAGTCCTGCTGTTAATGTAACATTTGAGAAAGTGTTTTTGTTCGCTGCCAGAGGCAAGAAATAAAAAAGGGACGCTTTACAGCATTCCTCTGGTTGTGTTATGATATTTGGCCTCCCGCCTCAATTCCGGAGAAAAGGGAGAAACCGGAGCAACCGGAGGTACATACAATTGAAAGTTGAAAGTTGAAAATTGAAAATTAAGGTTGCGATTGAGCAATCTCTAGCCTCTAGCCTCTGGTTTCTAGTCTCTAGTTGCTAAATCTTTTTCATAATAGTGAAGTATTTTATATGTTAACAATATATTCTTGTATTTTGTTCCAAAAATTAGTATACTAAGCTTATAGTTAAAATTACCCACTTGCTTATGGAAAGGAAATAACTTTTATGAAAATCACTAAAAAAGCACTGGTTTTGCTCTTGGTTATGCTTATTGCCTTAAGTTCATTTGCTTTTAGTGCCTCTGCCTATTATATCCCGCCAAAGCAGAGCATTCCCTTTGCCCAAATTGCGGCAACTTCCACGCTTCCTGTTATTAATGTCAACATAGAAAACGGCGAACCCAAGGAGAAGGAGGTAAAAGACCTCAAGCAAAACGCCGAGCTAGAGATAGTAAACACAAACGGCAAGGGCAAGAACTTCTTTGTCACCAAGACCCCAAAGGCGGATAATCCCGCCGCTTTTGACTATCCCCTCACCATAAAGGGCAGGGGCAACTCCAGCTGGGGTATGCCTACAGGCAAAAAGCCCTATGCTCTCAAATTTGCAAGCAAAACCGATATGCTGGGCATGGGTAAAGAGAAGAACTGGTGCCTTATTCCAAGCTGGATGGACACCACATTTATGCGCAATTATCTTGCATACAAATTATATAAGCAGATTGACCCCAACGGCGTGGACTGTGAGCTGGTTGAGCTATGCATTAACGGCGTTTACGAGGGCATATATCTGCTTACTGAAAAGGTGGAGCTAAAGGACGGCAACCGCCTCACCTTTGCTGAGGCAGGCGAGGACGTAACCGGAGACGGCGAGATAGTCTCATTCCTGCTGGAGGCCGATGTTACCGGCTACAGCGAGCCTAACAACTTTACCACAAGCAGCGGCGTCCTTATAGTCCCAAAAGAGCCTGAGGACGGCGATTATGAGCCCGCTGTAATGACTAGCTCTATGGCTTATATCCACAGCTTTATGAATCAGGTGGATAACGCCATATTAAGCGGCGGAGACTATGAATCGCTAATTGATGTGGATTCATTTATTAACCTGTACATTGCAAATGAGCTGCTTAAAAATCCCGATTACGGCTTTGGCTATCAGCCCTATTACTCCAGCACCTTTATGCACGTGCGTGAGGGCGGCAAGCTGCACTTCGGCGTGCTCTGGGATGCGGACATCTCCCTTGCCCGCAGCGATTACAACAACCCCACAGAGCAATTCAGAGACACCCTCTCACCCACAGGCTGGCTCTCAAGGAACACAAAGTGGACAAAGGAGCTGCTGCAAGACCCCGCCTTTGAAGCACGTGTTAAGCAACGCTGGCAGCAGGTCGGTATTATGGCAGAAAGTCTGCTAAACACAACCCTGCCTGAGGGTACAGCCCTGCTAAGCCCCATTCAGGCAAGAGATTTTCAAGTGTGGGAAGCCCCTTCCGCACGTATTGGCTGGAGCTTCCGCACTCCCCTTGAGTTTAACGACGAGGTCGCACACATGACCTCATTCCTGCAAAACCGCATTGAGTGGCTTAATGGGGAGTGGGGCATACCCTACGTTCCCCTTGCGCTGGATTCAATCAGCAGTGACAAAACAGGCACTGTGCCGCCAAAAACTCAGCTCACGTGGCAGGCGAAGACCTCAGGCGGAACTGAGCCTATACTCTATAAATTCCAGCTGCTCAAGGGCAATGAAACTCTTGCCGAAACAGCGTATCAAAGCGAGGCAAGCTACAGCTATCTATTAACAGAGAACGGAGAATACAGAGTGAATGTAAGTGCAAAGGATGCCGAGGGCGAAATTGTAAGCGGCACATCAGAGACTATCAAAGTGGAGGCTCTGCACATAACCTCACTTGAGGTTGACGAGGCCACAGGCGGCATAACTGTAACCGCCTCAGGAGGAGCAAAGCCCTACCGCTACAGCTATTACGTGCTCAAGAGCGGCCAAGTTTTGGCCTCTGAGGCCTACAGCGCAAGCAATCAGTTCACCTTCCTGCCGGAGGAGGGCGAAAGCTACAGCCTGAGGGTTTATGTAGACGACGAGCAGGGCGTAAGGGTTGGAGAATTTGTGGTTATTTAACGACTAAGCTTTTAAAATAAGCAATAAAGATCGTCTAAAGGCTTGCTTTAGGCGATCTTTTTTGTGTGATGCGAGTGATAGTTTGACGGTTTACTTCTATGTCTGCGGGTTAGTGAAAAGAGAAAAGTGAAGAGAGAAAAATACAAACCGGCAAACCCGTTCTTATTTTTCTCTCTTCACTCTTCTCTTTTCACTTCGGCGATTTATCGCCGGTTTGGCAGGGGCAGAAGGATTTGAACCCTCGACACGCGGTTTTGGAGACCGCTGCTCTACCAACTGAGCTATACCCCTAAATTTATATTGCCTAACTAGTATACAAAAAAATTTACGCCTTGTCAACATCAAAATTTAAAATGCACAAAAATTTTGTCAAGTTTACTCTGTGCTTCAAAAATAAAAGCTTGCAGCCTTGCCCAAAAGCAGTAAATTATTGTCACTTTGATAAATTTTAAACAATCTTCTGAAAATTATTGACTTTACACGTCTAAAGTCCTATAATATTGTTATATTTCGTTTTTAAAAATTTGGAGGTAATATTTATGGCAAGAGTTTATAATTTTTCAGCAGGTCCCTCTATGCTACCAGAATCCGTACTTAAAAAGGCACAGGCAGATCTTTTTGATTATCAGGGCTCAGGGCAGTCCGTTATGGAGATGTCCCACCGCTCCAAGGTTTATGAGGAGATAATCTTTGGTGCCGAAAAACTCTTCCGCAAGGTTTACAACGTGCCCGATAACTACAAAATCCTGTTTTTACAGGGCGGAGCGTCCACTCAATTTTCAGCTATTCCGCTAAATCTGCTGGGCAAGAGCGGCAAGGCTGACTATGTCGTAACCGGACAGTTTGCCACAAAGGCCTATCAGGAGGCGCAGAAGTACGGTGAAATACGCCTTGTTGCCTCAAGCAAGGATAAAACCTTCTCCTACATTCCCGAGCTTACAAGGGCGGATTTTGACCAAGAGGCAGACTATGCTTACATCTGCTTTAACAACACAATTTTTGGCACAAAGTTCCCCTATATCCCCGACACAGGCGATGTTCCGCTTGTTGCGGATATTTCCAGCTGCATGATTTCTGAACCCCTTGATATAAGCAAGTTCGGCGTTGTTTACGGCGGAGCGCAAAAGAACGTTGCACCCGCAGGCCTTACAATCGCTATTATACGTGAGGATTTGCTGGGCAAGTCTGCAGAGAGCACCCCTGTTATGCTGGATTGGAAAACTCAGGCGGAGAACGACAGCATGTACAACACACCTCCCTGCTGGAGTATCTATGTCTGCAAGTTGGTGCTTGAGTGGATAGAGGAGCTCGGAGGCCTTGAGGTGCTGGCCGAAATCAACCGCAAAAAGGCTGCTAAGCTCTATGATTTCCTTGATTCAAGCAAGCTGTTCAGCAATCCTGTGCGCAAGCAGGACCGCTCTATAATGAACGTAACCTTTGTTGCTGCTACAGATGAGCTTAACGCCAAGTTCGTCAAGGAGGCCGCAGAGTCCGGTTTTGTAAACCTTAAGGGTCACCGCTCTGTGGGCGGTATGCGTGCTTCTATTTACAACGCAATGCCCTCAGAGGGCGTTGATAAGCTGGTTGAATTTATGAAAAATTTTGAGGAGGCAAACTCTTAATGTATAACATATTAACATTAAATAAGATTTCTAAAATAGGCCTTGACCAATTAGATTCCAACTACAAATACGGCGAGGACATTCAAAATCCAGATGCCGTTCTGGTGCGCTCTGCCTCTATGCATGAAGCACCGCTGCCCGAATCTCTGCTGGCCATTGCCCGTGCAGGCGCAGGAGTTAATAACATCCCTGTAGATGCTTGCTCCGAGGCTGGCATAGTTGTGTTTAACACCCCTGGTGCAAACGCAAACGCCGTTAAAGAGCTGGTTTTGGCCGGTTTGCTCCTCTCCTCCCGCAAGATAGCCCCTGCAATTGAGTGGGCTAAGGGCTTAAAGGGCGAGGGCGACGCAGTCGGCAAGCTGGTTGAAAAGGGCAAGGGACAGTTTGGCGGTCCTGAGCTTTTGGGCAAGAAGCTGGGCGTTATCGGCCTTGGCGCAATAGGCGTTCTGGTGGCCAATGCTGCGGAAGCTCTGGGCATGACAGTGTACGGCTTTGACCCCTATCTCTCTATTGATGCAGCTTGGGGGCTCTCAAAGGATATAGTCCACGCAAAGAGCACCAAGGAGATTTTTGAATCCTGCGATTATATAACAATCCATGTGCCCCTCACTCCGGATACAAAGGGCATGATAAACGCTGAAAGCCTGGCCACAGCAAAGGACGGCGTGCGTATACTCAACTTCTCCCGTGCCGATTTGGTCAACAGTGCGGACATAGTTGCTGCAATAGGCACAGGCAAGGTTGCAAGCTATGTTGTGGACTTCCCAACCGATGAGGTTCTGGGCGTAGACGGCATTATCGCCATTCCCCACTTGGGTGCATCCACACCTGAATCTGAGGATAACTGCGCAAAGATGGCCGCCGCAGAGGTGCGGGACTTCCTTGAAAACGGCAACATTCTCAATTCTGTTAACTTCCCCAATGTGAACGGCGGCAAGGTAAGCGGAGAGCGTGTTTGCGTTATCCACAAGAACATGCCCAATATGCTCACAAAATTCACAGGCGCAATCTCGGAGACAGGCATTAACATTGAGAACATGCAGTCTAAGTCCAAAAAGGATTACGCCTACACTCAGCTGGACGCAGCAGGCACTGTGACAGATGAGGTTGTTAACACAATCAAGGCTGTTGAGGGCGTTATTCGGGTTAGGGTTATTAAGTAGTGCGATAGATTTTAAATTGCCCCCGCAGGTGTTTTTGGCATCTGCGGGGGCTGTGTTTTTGCAGGGTTGCAGAGATACTCAATTCTTGAATTATTCGTATTAATGTGTAACGAGATATTGTTTTAGCCTGTGCTCATGCTATGATAATATCCCGTTACACATTAATACAATTAAAACTCAGAAAGGCCGTATGCCGCTCTCCCATTGCTAAACTGCATAAATTTTACCCCCATAAAACTGTAAACTTTTACTTGCCTTAAGCCTTAATTTGTGCTATAATATTAGAACTGTATGAATACACACGGGTTTGTTATGCCCTTTTGGTGCTGTCTAAAACAGGCAGCTGCGGGGTTTTGTTGCAGGCTCGGAGGTAAAAACCAAGGAGGAAATTTAACAATGGCAGTAGTTTCTATGAAGCAGCTTCTTGAAGCAGGTGTGCACTTTGGACATCAGACAAGACGCTGGAACCCAAAAATGGCAGAGTACATTTTTACAGAGCGTAACGGTATTTACATCATTGACTTGCAAAAAACCGTTCGCAAGCTTGAAGAGGCTTACTTCTTCATCCGTGAAACCTCAGCTTCCGGCAGTGTTGTGCTCTTTGTCGGCACAAAAAAGCAGGCTCAGGATTCAATCAAGGAGGAGGCTATCCGTTCGGGTGCCTACTTTGTAAACGCAAGATGGTTGGGCGGTATGCTCACCAACTTCAACACAATCAAGAGAAGAATCAACCGTTTGCATCAGCTTAACAAAATGGCTGAGGACGGCACCTTTGACCTTCTGCCTAAGAAGGAGGTTATCAAGCTAAACCTGCAAATTGAAAAGCTTGAAAAGTTCCTTGGGGGCATTAAGGATATGAAGCAGCTCCCCGGTGCTCTCTTTATTGTTGACCCAAGAAAAGAAAAGATTGCAGTTGCAGAGGCACACAAGCTGGGCATCCCCATTGTGGCTATTGTTGACACCAACTGTGACCCAGATGACGTTGATTACGTTATCCCCGGCAATGACGATGCTATCCGTGCCGTTAAGCTGATTGCCGCAACCATGGCGGATGCCATTATGGAAGGCCGTCAGGGCGCAGTAGGCGCAGCTGCCGCAGAGGCAGAGGGCGCAGACGACGAAGAAGCAGCGGAAGAATAATTTATAATTTCATAATTTGGAGGAATATATATGGCTTTTACAGCTAAAGATGTAGCAGATCTCCGTGCCAAAACAGGCTGCGGTATGATGGATTGCAAAAAGGCTCTTTCAGCCGCCGAGGGCGATATTGAAAAGGCTGTTGATATTTTAAGGGAGCAGGGCTTGGCTGCCTCTGCAAAAAAGGCAAGCAGAATTGCCGCAGAGGGCACAGTTTATGCCTTTGTGGACACCGCTAAAAAGATAGGCGTTGTTGTTGAGGTTAACGCCGAGACAGACTTCGTTGCTAAAAATGCTGATTTTAACGCATTTGTTGCAACTGTTGCAAACACTATCCTTGAGGCAAATCCCGCTGATGTTGAGGCTCTTGCCGAGGTTAAGGCCGTTGACACAGAGCAAACAGTAGCAGAGCTTCTGCGTGAAAAGATTCTTACAATAGGCGAGAATATTAAGCTTCGCCGCTTTGTCCGCTATGAGGGTGCGCTGGCCTCCTATATCCATGGCGGCGGCAAAATTGGCGTTTTGGTTAAGTTTGATACAACTGACGAGGTTGCCTCAAAGCCTGAATTTGCCGAGTTTGGCAAGAATGTAGCCATGCACATTGCTGCGGCTTATCCCCAGTATCTCAACGAGGCTGAGGTTCCTGCTGATGTTGTTGAAAAAGAGAAGACCATCTATGCAGAGCAGCTTGCAAACGACCCTGCAAATGCAAAAAAGCCCGCAAATATAATCGAGAAGATTGTTACAGGCAGAATTGCAAAGTTCTTCAAGGAGATTTGCCTTGTAGAGCAGGTTTATGTTAAGGATAACGAGCTAACTATCAACAAATATGTTGAAAAGACAGCCAAAGAGCTTGGCGGCGATATTGCAATTGCCTCCTTTGTGCGCTTTGAAAAGGGCGAAGGCATTGAAAAGCGTGAGGATGATTTTGCAGCTGAGGTTGCAGGCATGATTAAATAATTGCGCAAGCGCAATTATAATTGAAAATTGACAGTGGAAAGTTGAAAGTTATTAAAACAGACAGCTTTCCACTTTTAATTTTTGATTTTCAACTGTCAACTAACATGGTGTAGTTTGAAAAAACAAGAAGGGTATGGCGCAGGCACACCAAACACTTTTTTAATAAATTATTTGTGTGCGGGGCCTCTAACGCATGGCGTTTATGATTAACGATAAATCTAATCTTGGCCTTACCAGCAACATTAAATATATCAAGGGCGTTGGTGAACAGCGAGCCAAGCTCTTTAAAAGGCTGGAGGTTCTCACGGCCGGCGACCTCCTGCGCTTTTATCCACGCACCTACAACGATTGGACGCACATCGTCAGCATTGCGCAAGCTCCCTCAGAGGAGCCCTGCTGCGTCTGTGCAACCGTTGATGTCCCCGCCACTACACACAAGGTGCGCTCGGACATGGCTCTTTACAAGACCCGTGCACGTGACGATACAGGCAGTATATACATCACTATATTCAACAGCGAGTATTCAGCTATGCGCCTTAAGGAGAACGAGGAGTTCATCTTTTACGGCGTGATGAGCGGCACAGGCAGAACACGCCAGCTCAATTCGCCGCTGTTTGAGCCCTCTGACACAGGCCGCCGGATACATCCCGTGTACCCCTTAACGGCGGGGCTCTCGAATAAAATCATCACAAAGGTTGTGGAGAGTGCCCTTGTGCTGGCTGACGAGAAGCTCCCCGACCCAATACCCGCTGAAATACGGGAGAGATACGGCCTCTATCCGCTGCACAGGGCGATACGCAACATACACAAGCCCCAAAGCATGGAGGACTTGGAGGCCGCACGCTACCGCCTTATCTTTGAGGAGTTTTACACGCTTCAAGTGAACCTGCTCGACCTCAAGAGGCGCAACAAGCAGCCCACAGAGCTTAAGCTGAGCTGCACAGACCCCTCGGGCTTTTACGGCCTGCTGCCCTTTGAGCCAACGGGAGCGCAGAGGCGAGCTGTCTTGGAGGCCTTGGAGGACATGGGCTCGAGTGTGCCTATGTCACGCTTGGTTCAGGGGGACGTGGGCAGCGGCAAAACCGCCGTGGCAGCGGCTCTGTGCTGGTGCGCCGCTCAGAGCGAGATGCAGTCCGCACTGATGGCTCCCACAGAAATACTGGCAGAGCAGCATTTTAAGACGCTCTCCGGCTTCTTCGATGGTACGCAAATACGGGTGGAGCTACTGACAGGCTCTGTCACCACCGCCAACAAGCGGCGCATAAGGGAGAGCCTTGCAGCAGGGGAGCTGCAAATCCTAGTGGGCACACATGCCCTTATCTCTGAGGGCGTGGAGTTCCAACGCTTAGGGCTGGTTATCACAGATGAGCAGCACCGCTTCGGCGTCAAGCAGCGTGAGGCTCTGGCCGCAAAGGGCAGGAATCCTCACATGCTGGTTATGTCCGCAACGCCTATCCCTCGCACTCTGGCATTAACCATTTACGGTGATTTAGATGTCTCTATCCTCGACGAGCTCCCCCCTGGCAGAAAGGCCATTGAGACCTACGCCATAGACAGCGGCAAGCGGGAGCGGGCGTTTAATTATGTTAAAAAGCACTTGGATTCCGGCCTGCAGGCCTATGTTGTCTGCCCTTTGGTGGAGGAGGGTGAGCAGGATTTGGCCGCTGCTGTGAGCTACTTCGAAAGGCTGCAAAGGCGGCAGCTTGCGGGTTACAGGCTGGGGCTGCTCCACGGCAGAATGAAGGCCGCCGAAAAGGAGCAGGTTATGTCCGATTTTGCCTCAGGCAAGCTACAGGCTCTAGTGGCCACCACCGTCATTGAGGTGGGCGTGGACGTGCCCAATGCGGTTATCATGGTGATAGAAAACGCCGAGCGGTTCGGGCTTTCGCAGCTGCACCAGCTTAGGGGCAGGGTTGGCCGAGGCAGGGAGAGCTCCACCTGCATACTGATTTCTGACGCACAGAACAAAACCGCCCTTGAGCGCATGAAAATACTATGCAGCACAAATGACGGTTTTAAAATATCAGAGGAGGACCTGCGCCTGAGAGGCCCTGGCGACTTCTTTGGCAAGAGACAGCACGGCCTGCCAGAGCTAAAGCTGGCCAGCATGGCCGAGGACGTGGAGATACTGAGAAAGGCACAGGAGGCCGCTTTGCGGCCAGTTGAAAGTTGAAAATTGAAAATGAAAAGTTTTCCGTTTCAATTAACTTTCAACTGTCAACTGTCAATTTTCAATTATATATACCTCCGGTTGCTCCGGTTTCTCCCTTTTCTCCGGTTTTAGTAAAATAATATTGTGTTGTATTGTTTGTATTGCGTGATTTAATTGTGCTTATGTTGCTGTACTTCCACAGGTCAGCTCTTAGCTTGTCCAACTCACAGGCAAGGCCTTTGTTGCTTATAGCAAGGGTTTTGCCTGTTATTTCTAGGCCTCGCTCAATAATTTCATCAATACTGCCGTTCCATTCATAGTTTCCCTTTTGTTCTACCAGATAACATATTGTAGTTACTATAGGATTATTAAGGTATTTTCTGCGTAGCTTGTTATCCTCAACAGCTCCGTTGTACTCCTCTGATTCTCCCAGCATTTTCCACCTGCACTTGTTTTTGTCAAACTCCACTGCATACTCAGCACCCTCTATGTCACGGCCTGTAATGCTCATTTTTGCAGTGTTTTCAAAGCGTCCGCTCTTGCTTAAAACTATAGCTGTATCGGCACAGCCCATGATTCCGTTTGTACCAGATATGGTATTAAATACGTCATCACTATCAGGCATTTTGCGTGTGTGATGCACCAGCAGAATAGCCACGTCATGCCCATCTGCAAAGGCTTTAAGCTCGCTTAGCTCGTTGTAATCATTGCTGTAGGAGAGGTTGGTGTTGCGACTGTCTCTTATCTTCTGCAAGGTATCAATGACTATAAGCTTTACATCTTTGCATATTGTCAAAAACTTATGCAACATGCCCAATAGATTGTCCTGCAAGCCCTCGGCTCGTGTAAAAAGCCACAGCTTTTCAGGAGCCTCCTCCCCCTGCAACAGCTTGTTTAAACGGCTTTGCAGCCTGCGTTCAGTGTCTTCCAGTGCAAGGTAGAGAACCCTGCCCTCCTGTGTCTTTTTGCCCATAAACGGTAATCCTTTTGCTATAGCCATGCAGAGGTCTAAGCACAGCCAACTCTTACCCGTTTTTGGAGGTGCAGCTATAATGCTCAAGCCCTGTGTGAGCAAGCCCTCTACCAGCTCATTAACGGGGCAGAACTCTGCCTTTAGCAGGTCACTCGCACTGATGTAGCTGTCTATCATCAGTGGTAGCATGCCCGTTTCGTAGTAGTCTGTGTCCTCAAATAAGTACTCTTCCAATGCGTCCATTTTGTTTTCTCCTTATAATTTTATTAACCGTTAACGGTTAAGTATATTATAAGGCTATGTGCATAAATTTACCTCTCCAGTTTTTATCATAAAAAGCGGGGCAAAAGCAAAATAGCAAAAACCAGCAGCAGAGCCATTTCTGAGCAAAAAAGGCAGTAAAAAAGCCTGTAAAAACAGGCAAAATTTACAGGCAAAATCGTTAGTGATTTAAAATCAACACCGGAGAAAAGGGAGAAACCGGAGCAACCGGAGGTATATATAATTGAAAGTTGAAAGTTGAAAATGAAAAGTTTTCCGTTTCTTTCAACTTTCAACTTTTAATTTAATTCTCTCCCAATAAGCCCTAGCTGCTTGCTCTGTCCTATTCTCGCCATATTGATAATACCCCGCTCCCAGCAGCTCCTCAGGCAGATACTGCTGCTTCACCCAGCCGCCCTGGTAATCGTGAGGGTACTTGTAGGCCTTGCCTCTGCCCAGCTGCTTTGCCCCCTGATAGTGAGAATCACGCAAATCGGCAGGGATAGCCCCAAGCCTTCCCTGCTGAATATCAGCCCGAGCAGCGGCAATTGCGTTAACTCCGCTGTTGGATTTAGGCGAGGTGGCCACAAGAATCACAGCGTCTGCCAGCGGGATTTGCGCCTCCGGCAGGCCGACCATAAAGGCGGTGTCCACACAGGCCTTTACTATGGGAATAATGTTGGGGAAGGCCAAGCCCACGTCCTCACAGGCGCACACAATAAGCCTGCGGCAGGCGGACTGCATGTCACCTGCCTCCAGCAGTCTCGCCAGATAGTGTATAGCTGCGTCAGGGTCGCTGCCCCGCATGGATTTTTGAAAGGCCGAGAGTATGTCGTAATGCTCGTCGCCCTCTCTGTCATAGCGCACAGAGCTGCGCTGAGTAAGCTCCTTTGCCCGTTCAAGGGTGATGCCCCGTGAGCCGTCCTCCTCAACAGGAGTAGAAAGCACGCACAGCTCCACCGCATTGATAGACTTGCGGACATCTCCGCCGCAGGCATAGGCAATATAGGCCTCCACGCCGTCATCTACGGCGATTTCCTCATTGCGTTCACTGCGGAGGAAGTCAAAGGCCTTGTGCACCGCACGAGCCACCTCCTCGGCCTCAACAGGGAGGAACTCAAACACCGAGGAACGGCTGAGAATGGCATTGTAAACGTAGAAATGCGGGTTTTCGGTGGTGGAGGCTATAAGGGTAACCTTGCCGTTTTCAATGTATTCCAGCAGGGTTTGCTGCTGCTTTTTGTTGAAGTACTGAATCTCATCCAGATAGAGCAAAATCCCCTTGGGAGCAGAGAGGGTGTCCACCTCCTCAAAGACCTCCTTTAAATCCTTGGTGGAGGCCGTTGTGCCGTTGAGCTTGTACAGGCGGCGGTTGGTAGTTTTGGCTATGATACGGGCAAGAGTGGTTTTGCCTATCCCCGCACTGCCGTAAAAGATAAGATTGGGTATGCTTCCGGATTCTATAATATTGCGCAAGGCCTTGCCCTTGCCCAAAAGATGGGTTTGACCCACCATATCGTCAAGTGAGCTTGGGCGCAGGCGGTCGGCTAGGGGAGCGTTGTTCATGTTCTTTCACCTCTGTTTTGCTCTGTAGGGGCAGACCTGCGTGTCTGCCCCAATACGGGCATTTTACGGCAATCTGGGCAGACACATAGGTCTGCCCCTACAATTTTTTAATCAAAATTTGCGCAGCAAATCCACCACAACTCTTCACTTTTCACCTTTCACTTTTCACTCTTCCCTTTCCAGCAGCCTTTTTACACAGCTCAAAACCAGCCTCTGTGCGTCCTGATTGTAAAGGTTCTGCATGTACATATCTCCGCTGCGCTCGCTTTTGCGCTCCACAGAGCTTATGCCCGCCTCTCTGCCCTTCTCTGTTGCTATACGGCTGGCTAGGTCTTTTTCAAGATATCCGTCCTCCAGCAGCAGATTAGTCACTCTTGTCATAATCACCCTGCCGCCTATTTTTTGCATGAGTACGGCGTTAATTTTATCCATAAGCTGTGAGATTGGGATAGGCTCACTGCTAAATTCACAGTTCTGCTCTATGTATTCTATAAGCTCATCTGTGCCCATGACTGAGCCGCTTTGCTGTGAGGCACCCTCTGCCTCCTCGGGCTTGAATGCCCTTATAACATCAAGGAATCGCTCTCCAAACTGCGCCAGCTTAAACTTGCCCACACCGGAAACAGCAAGGAAGTCCTCGTCTGTTTGCGGCAGACGTGCGCACATGTCAATCAAGCTTGCATCTGAGAAGATTACAAAGGGCGGCACGGTGTTCTCTACTGCAATTTTAAGGCGCAGAGCTTTTAGCTGAGTGAAGAGGCTGTCGTTGACAGCTACCCGCTCTCCCTTGGCCTTTCTTACAGGCGAACGCTCCGCCCTCTTTTTGCCCTTGCCCTCACGCAGAGGCAGCTGGCGCATCTCCAAGCGTACAGCACCCTGCAAAACCTTGCGGGAGAGCGGAGTTAGCGTAGCTATAGGGAACTCGTCCGTGCTTGTTATTTCAAGGTATCCACCTTGGACTAGAAAGTCGGCAAGCCTGCGGATTTCCTCCACTGTGCGCTCTGACATAATGCCGAAGGTGGAGAGACTGTCAAAGCCCAGCTCCTTCAAGCGTGCGGTTTTGCTGCCTCTCAGCACGTCTGTAACCAGCTTGATGCCATAGCGTTCCTGCGTTCTCGCCACGCAGGAGAGGAGCTTTTGAGCGTCTACAGTGACATCCTGTATCTCGCCGCCCTCGTTGCAGTTGGAGCAATTCTCACAGTGGACAGGCTCATTTTCGCCAAAGTATGCCAGTATAAAGCTCCTAAGACAGTTAGTCGTGGAGCAGTAGGAGCACATCCTGCGCAGACGCTCCCGCTCCCTGTGCTTTAGCTGCGCCTGCTCCTCCTCGCTTAGGCTCTCGTTCTCCTCAGAGTTCTCTATCATCCACAGGTTTGTGCGAACATCTGTGCCGCTGTAAAGCAGTATGCAATCGGCGGGAGTGCCGTCTCTGCCTGCCCTGCCTGCCTCCTGATAGTAGCTCTCCAGATTCTTGGGCATGTTGTAATGTATAACAAAGCCCACGTTGCTCTTATCTATGCCCATGCCAAAGGCGTTTGTGGCAACCATTACGGTTTTGCGGTCAAACAGAAAGTCCTCCTGATTTTTGCTGCGCTCCCCCTGACCCAAGCCCGCATGATAGCGTGTTGCGGCATAGCCCTCATTGCAGAGCGTCTCGCAGACCTCCTCAACCAACCGGCGGCTAATGCAGTAGATTATCCCGCTGCGCCCGCTGTTACGGCTGAGGTACTGCTTAAGTGCTTCTTCCTTGCGCTCAGGGTGCTGAACCTCAAAATAAAGATTTTCCCTGTTAAAGCCCGTTGTAATGGCCAGAGGCTCATTAAGCTCCAGAATGCGGGCTACGTCCTGCTTTACAGTCTCTGTGGCCGTGGCCGTAAAGGCCGAGACAACAGGCCTGCGAGCAAGCCCCTTGATAAAGCCGCAAATATTGAGGTAGCTGGGGCGAAAATCCTGCCCCCAATGTGAAACGCAGTGGGCTTCGTCCACTGCAACCATAGAAATATCAGCATTCTGCGCCCACTCAACAAAGCCTTGAGTATCCAGCCTTTCGGGGGCTACATAGATGATTTTATACAAGCCCTGCTCTGCTCTTTGCAAAACAAGGCGAGTTTGCGCCGCTGTAAGGGATGAATTGATAAAGGCGGCAGAAATCCCCGCCTCCTTGAGTGCCGTTACCTGGTCACGCATAAGTGAGATTAGGGGAGATATTACAAGGCTTACGCCCTCAAGCACCAGTGCGGGAATCTGATAGCACAGCGACTTCCCCGCCCCTGTGGGCATAACTGCAAGGCAGTCTCTGCCCTTAAGCAGCGCAGAGATTATCTCCTCCTGCCCCCGCCTAAAGCTTTTGTATCCAAAATAGTTGTTTAAAATTTGTACGGCACGTTCCATTTGCACCTCTTGTTAAATTAGCTCAGCATCAAATCAAGCCCACGCTGCACGGCTGCGTCCCAAAAGCTCCATTCCTCACCTGCGTTGGCCTGCTCAAAGGTAAAATCTATGTGGCAATCGTTAAGATGCTCCTTAAACCGCAGGTTTTGCTCATAAACACTGTCCTGCTTGCCGCAGGCAATGTAAAATTTGGGGCAGATGTGAATAAAGCTGTTGGCATTGCTTGCCAGAGTGTAAAGGTCGTGGGACTTGTCTATGTACAAATCCTCACCGAATATGCCCTTCCACAGCTTGGATTTGCCCTCACGCACGGTGTAATCCACATAGGCCTGAATCTCGGTTACAGGCGAGAGCGCAATACAGCCCGAAAAGCGTTCGGGGCTAAGCAGTGCGCATTTGAGCGCACCATAGCCGCCCGCACCCGCTCCGCCAACAAAGCTGCGCTCACGGGTGTAGGATATGTGAAACATTCTGCCTGCCATTTCAGGCAGCTCCTCTATCAGGTAGGTAAGATACTTGCCGCCGTACTTCATATCGCAATAAAAGCTATCCTGCACATCAGGCAGAACCAGAGCAACGCCCCTCTCGGCGGCATAGCGTTCAATATTGCTGCGCAGGAGCCAAGCCTTGTGGTTATCCCCGCTGCCGTGGAACAGATACAGCACAGGGTAGCCCCAAGCTGGCTCAGCCGCAGAATCATGGGGCAGAACTATAGATACATCGGTATCTCTGCCTAAGTTTTTAGAGTAAAAGCTGCCTTCTAATATTGCCATGTGTTCACTACCTTTGCTGTATAATATCTGCTACCTAACCTTAACATGAACCTCTCTCAATTGCAGCTCTGTAACCTCACCTGGCGCACCCAAAAGCAAATCCTGTGCATTGCTGTTCATGGGGAAGGCCACAATCTCCCTTATGCTCTCCTCCTCCGTTAGCAGCATAACCATTCTGTCCAGCCCGGGAGCCATGCCCGCATGTGGCGGCGCACCGTAATGAAAGGCGTTGTAAAGAGCCGAGAACTTCTCCTCTATGGTCTCCTTGCTGTAGCCCGCTATCTCAAAGGCCTTTACCATAAGCTCAGGCAGATGGTTTCTTACAGCACCGGAGGAGAGCTCCACGCCGTTGCACACTATGTCATATTGATAAGCCAAAATATCCAGCGGATTTTTGGTGTTCAAGGCCTCCAGCTCGCCCTGAGGCATAGAGAAGGGGTTATGTGTGAACTCAACCGCACCCGTATCCTCATTCAGGCCGTACATGGGGAAGTCTACAATAAAGCACATCTCAAATTTGGAGCTGTCGATTAAATCAAGGCGAACGCCCAGCTCTGTGCGAATTTGCCCCGCAAGCTTATCTACCACATTGGCAGAGTCGGCAATAAAGAAGAGTGTGTCATTCTCTTTTAAATTGAGCTTTAAGATAAGCTCTGCCCTTTGCTCTTCGCTTAGGAATTTGACTATAGGGCCCTTTAGCTCTAAATCTGCCAGCACAGAGATATAGCCCAAGCCCTTCATGCCTATGCTTGTTGCAAAGCTGAGCATCTTCTCAAACCATGTCTTAGATTGCTTTGCGCCCTCAGGTGCAACTATACCCCGCACAGGTATGTTCTTAAAGGGCTTAAAGTCTACATCTGCAAAAAAGGCCGTTAAGTCCTCAATTATAAGGGGATTGCGCAAATCCGGCTTATCTGTGCCGTATTTGAGCATACTCTCGGCATAGGGTATGCGCCTGAAAGGAACAGGGCTTACCTCCTTGCTTGAAAACTCCGTAAAGGTATCATACAGCACACGCTCCGCCACAGCAAGGACATCCTCCTGCGTGGCAAAGGCCATTTCAAAGTCCAGCTGATAAAACTCCCCGGGGGAGCGGTCGGCACGGGCGTCCTCATCTCTAAAGCAGGGTGCAACTTGAAAGTACCTGTCAAAGCCCGAAACCATGAGCAGCTGCTTGAATATCTGCGGAGCTTGGGGCAGAGCATAGAACTTGCCCTTGTGCTTGCGGCTGGGTACAAGATAATCCCTTGCGCCCTCCGGTGAGGAGGAGGTTAGTATAGGCGTTTGTATCTCAAAAAAGCCCAGCTCCTGCATTTTTGCACGGAGGTAGTTTGTCACCTTGGAGCGGAACAGGATGTTATTCTTAATTTGCGGGTTGCGCAAATCCAAAAAGCGGTATTTCAGACGAACGTCCTCACGCACCTGACGGGATTCCCCTATCTCAAAGGGCAGAGGACGCTGAACACTGCTGAGCAGCTCCAGCTCATCCACGTGCAGCTCAACCTTGCCTGTGTCCAGCTTGGGATTGACTGTCTCCTCATCTCTGAGCTTGAGCACGCCCTGTGCAGATATTACGTTCTCTCTTGCAAGCAGCTCCACGTGAGCCTCGTTGTGCAGCACCAATTGAGTTGTGCCGTATTGGTCACGCAAATCCACAAAGGTCACGCCTCCGTGGTCACGGATATTCTCAACCCAGCCCGCTAAACGGACTGTGTTACTTACATTTTCTTCCCTAAGCTCACCGCAATTGTGAGTTCTGTATTTATTCATAGTTACCTCTC
>JAISYX010000070.1 GCA_031269595.1 Oscillospiraceae bacterium | reverse complement strand
GGCGCGGCATCGCAACACGCTACGCCAAAAACTCCAAATCTTTCCTTTGTATCATTCAGATCGGCTGCATTTGCTGGTGGGCAAAAGAACGCGCTAAACTTGTGTAGACACGCTCTAAGAACTTTTGATAACTCAATGAGCTACTGTGTATATAAGCTCAACGATGGAGGGGCTTGTTACGTGTTTTTTCACGGAGAGCCGACCTTTGCGTTTGCAGATTATCTATTTATTGTAAAAAAGCCTTTAAAAAAGTCTGATTTTTTGGATTTAAAAGTAGGAGATACAATATCAAAAGTTGAAACAATTGATGAAGGAATGCAAGCCATTAATTCTATCCAAACAGACTACTTGTTTCCGACAAAAACCAGTTTGCATATGGTAAAAGATGGCTTTGTGAAAATCACGTACACTTCTAAAACAGATAATATAGACGATTTCAAGGTGAAGAGTATTGAGTTTATAGAAAATGGGAGTGAAATCAACATGAATGGATTTCCTGAAGAAGTATATTATTGGGCTAAGCCCATCTTTTATCTATTGCCTCAGGATTATCCGCAATAAATCACATGCTTCCCGCCCTGTTTTTACACAGGGCGGGAAGCTCTCTAGCAATCAGGCAACAAATCCACCGTCTCAACCGCTGCCTTCGGCCTAAAATAAGCCAACGCCTTTGGCGCGCATGGCGACGGCAAAATAAGCTTGAATTATGCTCTCTTAATTATTAATCTTGCACAAACCGAGGCATTAGGCTCAAAATCGCAAAAAAACGAGCTGAATACTTAATCGTCCACAGGAAATACAGATTTTGAATATATCAATAAAACAAAAAGCCCTTGCAGCCTGCTTGCTGCAAGGGCTTTTTTGCATTCACACCCCAACCTCTTCAACAACCTCAAGCAAGCGCACAATATCCTCAGGATACACCTCTCCTATATTGCCTATGCGAAAGGTGTCTGCCTGTGATATTTTGCCAGGATAAAGTACAAATCCACGTGCTTTAACCTCACGGTAAAAGCTTACAAAATCAAAGTCCTCTGTGGGATACAGGAATGAAGTAATAATAGGTGACTGCAATTTATGCGGCAGCAGTGCCTTAAAGCCCAGCTTGGACATTCCCGCCACAAGCGTTTGGTGATTTTCGCAGTAGCGTTTATATCTGGCCGCTATGCCGCCCTCTGCCTCCAGCTCGTCAAGTGCCTGATAAAAGGCTCGCACAATGTGGGTTGGCGAGGTATACCGCCACTTTCCCGTTTTGTCCATCTCCTGCCACTGGTCGTATAAATCCAGACAAAGAGAGCGGGCATTGCCCTTGCATTTTTGCAATTCCTCCCGCTTGGCAATAACAAAAGCAAAGCCAGGCACGCCCTGAATGCATTTGTTTGATGAGCTGATTAAAAAGTCAATTCCCAGCGTGTCCAGTTCTATAGGGATACCCCCGAAGGAGCTCATAGCATCTACAATTAAAATTTGGCCGTGCTGTTTAACCACGTCGGCAAGCTCGTCCAGAGGGTTTAAAATGCCTGTGGTGGTTTCGCAGTGAACTAAGGCAATGTGAGTTATATCCTGATTTTGGTCAAGGAGAGTGGACACAGCCTCTGCATTTGGAGCTTCTGTCTCCGGCAGGGAGTATTCAATGTAATTTATTTTTAACGCCTTTGCTATTTGCACCATGCGCTTGCCGTATGCGCCGTTTGTGAGTATAAGCAGCTTGCCATCCTGAGGAATTGCGCCGCCTAGAGCTGCCTCTACAGAGAACGAGCCGCTACCCTGCATTAAAACAGCTGTGTAATCCTGTGTTTTAGCTGTTGCCAGAGCCACCAGACGGCGGCGGATATTTTGGACTATTTCCTCGTTATAATCTGCATCCCAGGTGCACCAGTCACGCAGCAGGGCGTTCCGCACCCCTTTTGAGGTTGAAAGCGGCCCGGGAGTGAGTAAGATATAGGGGTTATCGGGGATAAAATCATACATACTGCTCTGCTCCTTTTCCTTGATTCAATAAGGCTATAAGCTTAGGCAATTCTGCAATTTCTTCAATCACATAATCTGCACCGGCTTCTTTGTAGCTGCGTTTGGCGGCTGCAAACAGCTCTGCTGCCTCGTTGCTGCTCTTATGTGTTAACTCCTCCTGCGTAAGTCCAAGCATACTTGAACCCTTGATAATGCCCACGCAGATGCAGCCTGCATTTTTGCCCTCCTGCATATCGGCGGCTGTGTCACCCGCCTTTAGCACCTCTTGTATAGATGCCACGCCAAGCTTTTCAAGGTTGCGCCAGAGCATATACGGAGAGGGGCGGCCAATTCCGCCTGTTTCGTCGGGGCAGACAAGGCTGTCCGGTGCGTAGCCCTTCGATTTTGCAAGAGGCACTACCACGTCCATCATAGCCTGAGTATAGCCTGTTGTAGAGCCTATTTTTATGCCCATATCACGCATTTGCTGCACTGCCTCCAGTGCCCCGGGCAGGGGTTCGGCATGCTTTGCCAGCACCTCAAACAGAGCCGGTTCAAAACGCTTGTAAATTTGATTTATATCCTCCTGTGCGGGGGCGTGCCCGTGCTGCTTCAGCCATAGGCGGCCTAGCCGCTCCCCTGCCAGCATTTGCTGAATATGTGCCCTTTTTTGCAAGCCCATAGGTGCCCGTGTCTCCTCCATTGTGGGGGTGATTCTAAAGGCCTCAAAGGCGGTTATAAAGGCGTTTACAGGTGCAAAGCAGCCATAATCCACCGTTGTGCCCGCCCAATCTAAAATGATTGTACTAATTTTGCTCATATAGTGCGTTCCTCTTTCTTTTTTCTTTTAAATTGAATGATTTTAACTGCAATTTCATACAGTATGCGTACAATAACATTGATAAGCAGAATAAGCAGACCCATGGCCGCCGCTTGGCTTATGTTGCCCGCTTCCTCCATGTGAGAAATGGCAATAGATGCAATGCGGAAGTTTGCACTGTACAAAAATACCACTGCCGAAACTGTAACCATTGCATTGACAAAATAATACATAAAAATTTCTAAAATAGCGGGGAGCGAGAGGGGAACGGTTACCCTAAGCAGTGTTTTCCACCGTGGTATGTTCATGCTCTCTGCTACGCTCTCAAACTCTGCATCCAGCTTTTTTAGTGCACCTGTGGCCGTAATAAAGGGCACAGAAAAATAATGCAGTATGTTTGAAAGCACAAGTATAATAATAGTGCCGTAAATAAAATTTAAGGGGTTATGCTTGTTGTTAAAAAAGAAGATGAATGAAATGCCTATAACCATGCCGGGCAGAGCCATTGGAAGCACCGAAAACAGCTTGCCGATTTTTCTAAGTGCTCCAAATTTGCGTATTTTTTCACATAGATAGGCATAGATAAAGACAAATGCCGTGCCAAAAACTGCGGTTGCCACGCTCATTTCCAGCGAGTGATAAAAGCTGCCAATGCCTCCTGTAGAATTGTTAAACTCAAAATTCTTCCAGGTAAAGTCCATTTTATAGGGGTAATATTCAGTTAGCGCACCCATAAACAAGGCCGCAACAAGCACAAGAAAGCACAGTGAAATTACAGTGCAAAAAACAAAAAAGAGGGAATCCCGTTTAAAGCTTTTTTTAATTACCAGCTTTGTTGCCTTCGCATTTAAGGTGCTGGAGTTTTTGCTTCTTACAATGCGGTCTACAATAAATGAGATTACGGCGGGAATAAGCAAAAGCGAGCCTACCACCGCACCCATATTCATGTTAAATTGGCCTGCAATTTGTTTGTAAATATCGGTGGCCAAAACATTGTAATTGCCCCCAAGCACCTTTGGTGCTCCAAAATCTGCAAAGGCAAGGGTAAAGCAGACAAAAAAAGCATTAATAACTGTATACTTTACATCGGGCAGGGTGATTCTAAAAAACCTTTTAACAGGTGATATTCCCATTGCCTCGGCGGCGTCATATAGCCGCCCGTCGGCGTATTCCAGTGCCACAAAGAACATTAAAAAAGCCTGAGGAAAGGTAAAAATAACCTCTGAGATAATAATCCCCGTGCGCCCGTAAAGGCCTATATCCCAGCCCATGCGGGTGATTACACCCTGCTTGCCGAACAGATACACAAGCCCCACAGCGTGTATAATGGTTGGTATAAATATAGGAATCATGGCTATATACTTAAATAAGGTTTTGCCCTTAAGGTTGCTTCTTGTTAGGGCATATGCAAACAAAAAGGCCAAAACCACGCTAAACACCGTTGATACCAGCGAAATATCAATGGTGTTCCAAATAGAAATGCTGAGATTAGGGTTGTTGAAATATTTTTGATAATTGGCAAGCCCCGCATAGTTGCCGTATTTATCCAAAAATGCCTTGGAGAATAGGGAAATAAGCGGGCAAATCAATATTGCGCCAAACACCAAAAGAAAAGCCAGCAGAACAAAAAGCTGGGGTAGGCTAAAGCGTCGTGATAGGCGGTTTAATATATTCTTCATAAACACCATGTGTTAGAGCACCGCACACCAACATTGTGTGAATTCACCTGTTGCGCCTGCGTCTCTACCTTTCTTGTTATTTTCAAGCTGCTATACCGCCGCCTTTGCCGAATATTTTATTTGATACTCGGCGGGAGCTTTAAGGAACAGCAAAGCCCCTTCATGCAAGCCCAGCGCATCTGCTCTATCGGAGATAATATCTACATAAATTTCATCCATCTCAGGCAATACGGCATAAATGCGGGTTAACGCACCCTTAAACTCCAGAGCCTTTACAGCTGCGGCTATGTCATAAGCCTCATGCCGCTCAACGGGAATAAGCTTTTCGGGGCGTATTGCGCATATTTCGCCGCCGCTTTTATAAAAGTTCATAGAGCCTATAAAGTTAGCTACAAAGGGAGTTGCGGGATTATCGTAAATGCTGCGTGGTGTTCCCACCTGCTCTACTACAGCGTTATTCATTACAATAATGCGGTCTGACATGGTTAACGCTTCCTCTTGGTCGTGAGTAACCATAATTGTGGTAATGCCCAGGCTGCGCTGAATGGCACGTATCTCTCCCCGCAGGCGTGCCCTAACCTTTGCGTCCAGAGCTGAAAGAGGCTCGTCCAGAAGCAAATATGAGGGGGAGAGAGCAATAGCTCTGGCCAAGGCAGTGCGCTGCTGCTGCCCCCCTGAGAGCTGACGGGGGTATTTATTTGTGTGCTCTGTTAAATCCACAAGACGCAGCACCTCTGTGGCTTTATCCAGCATATCGGCTTTGCTCAAGCTCTTTTTTTGCTGTAGGCCAAAGAGTATGTTTTGCAGCACAGTCATATTGGGGAACAGTGCATAGGACTGGAATACAATGCCAAAATTACGCTCGCTTGCCGGCAGTGAGGTGCAGTCCTTTCCGTCTATAATAATCTTACCTGAGTTGGCATTTTCTAGGCCTGCAATAATGCGCAGCAGAGTAGTTTTGCCGCAGCCTGAAGGCCCGAGTATGCACACCAGCTCGCCTTTTTCAATATTAGCAGAAACATTGCTGAGTGCCGTTTGTTTATCAAAACGCTTGGTGATATTTTTTATTTCTAAAAAGCTCATAGCTGTTAACCTTCTTAATATGTTAAATATGATAATACGAGAGATAGGGCGCAGACACAACAGACAATTTTTAAATAGATTGTTGGTGTGCACTGCCTCTGATACTAATCCGCAATAAAAAAGCGTATATTTTTATTGCGGAACGCACCGTGCGCGGTGCTTGTTTTTCTGCGGAAAAACTCGTCTCATGCAGTCCTTTTGTTAAAAAGCTTTATAAGCTTTTTAAATGCGGACTAGTATGACACATGATGTTGAATAGCGACTTTGACGCAGCTGCCAAAGACAGCTGCGTCAAATCTATATAAGGAGGGAATCCTTATTTGGCGGCGGATTTACCATCAAACTTGCTCATCCACTTTTCAAGAATAGAATCACGGTTTTTAGCAACCCATACAAAATCGTTTTCAATTAATTGCTTAATTGGATCTATGGTGTAGCCGTCATAGGTGCCGTCTCCGCCTGTGGCAATGATAGGATAGTTTTCTTTGTAAAGATTCATAGCAGAATCGGTGATAGCCCAATCAAGGAAGGTCTGTGCAGCCAAATTAATCTTATCCTTCTTTATAAGAGCGTTGGCTTCCATATCCCAGCCTGAGCCCTCTGTGGGGAAGATAGTCTCAACAGGCGCACCCTTCTTCTTCTGGCTGATGCCTGCATATCCAAAGCTCACGCCAACTACGGTTTCGCCGCCGGCGGCCATCTTGGCTGGCTTTGAGCCTGAATGTACATATTGGTCTATGTTCTCATGCAGAGCTGTAAGGTAATCCCAGCCCTTCTCGGTGTCCTTGCCGTTTAGCTGCAGCACGCCTGCAACAGTGAGGAAGCCTGTGCCTGAGGAGTTGGGGTTAGACATTACTATATGTCCCTTAAGCTCCGGCTTAAGTAAATCCTGATAGGACTTAATATCCTCAACCTTTAGGCCGAGCTTTTCCAGCTCTACAGTGTTGATAACAAAAGCGGTTTCCCATGCGTCAATTCCCACCCATGTAGGAACAGCCTTATCAGACTTAAACTTTGTAAGAATGCGCTCCACTCCAACCGGTGCATAGGGCTCAAGCTGACCCTGGTCGTCCAATACCATCATAGAAGAGGCGGCTGTGCCCCAAACTAAATCGGCCTGCGGGTTCTCTTTTTCGGCTATAAGCTTTGCTGTGATAACGCCTGTGGATTCACGCACAACGTTTACCTTGATGTTAGGATACTTTGCGTTAAAGTCTGCCAGATACTCTGTAACCAGCTCGTCCTCTAAAGCGGTGTAAACTGTAATAGAACCGCTGTCTTTGCTCCCGAAGGTAGCCACTGTGTTGTTGTCACCTGCTGAATTGTCGCTGGGATTTGATGCTGTGCAGCCTGTAAACGCCGTTAGCATTAAGCCAAGGGTTATTACTGCGAGTAAAATTGAGATGCTCTTTTTCATAAAATCATTCCTCCAATTAAATTTACAATTCCAATAATATAGTAACAATGTAAAGCTTAAAAGCAGAAATGGGTAAAAATTGGGTAAAATAAAAAAGCGGAGAGGGTTCCTCCGCTTTAATTGTGTGATTGAATGGTGTTGACATCCCCGCAAATAAGGGCTATAATAAGATAAAAGCTTGAAAGGATGATTTACAATGAAAAAGTATGAATGTCCCTGCGGATACATTTATGACCCCGAATTAGGCGACCCTGATAGCGGTATTGCACCAGGCACAGCATTTGAGGATATTCCCGAGGATTGGGCTTGTCCTGTATGCGGGCTTGGCAAGAGTGAATTTAGCGAAGTGTAAAAGATAGTTAAACCAAAGCCCTGCATTCCTTTTGGGAGTGCAGGGCTTGCTTATGCGCATATATGTAGCTTGGCTGAGGGGTTGACTAGTCTTTTATTTCGCTCTCTTTTGCAATTTTCTTTTCATCTGACTTTAATTTACGTTCAAGCTTTTTTATAGCCTCCTGCGGCGGTATGCTCTCCGGCTTGATTCCTCGCTCCCCCAAAACCTTTCTAACACTCTTGTTATTTTGGACATGCTCGGTTGTTATGTTAAATTCACCCTGCAGGTCCTTTTCCTCAACATTTAAATTTGTTATTTCTGTAGCAAGATTTTTGGCGGCTATTGTAACTGGAGGGAGAAAGTCGGCCAATGCCCCGTTCTTTATACCATATTTATCTTTCATATCGGCAGTATTATTGCCGCCGAACAGTGCTTTATCACCTTTTGAGCGAATACGGGCAAAGCCTGAATCATCAACACCCCGCTCATAAATATTTTGCGAAAGCCGCTTTTCAGAGGTTCTTAGCTGCTCCCTTAACTGAATGCGGTTGAGCAGCTCCAAGCGTTCTTCAATAAGCTCTTGCTTGCGGGTTTGCAAAGCAAAATAGCTTTGAGCAAATGCAATTTCATCCTTGCGTGGGTCTCCGTTTTGAGCTATTAAATAACAGGCGTAGCGGGTTAGCTTAATGTCGTAAATTTCTCTTTTTCCACCCTTGCCATGCTCTATCAATTTCGTGACGTCACGAAATTGATCGGCGGCGTTGAATCCAGCAGATTCACAGGATATTCTGGCTCTTTTTATTGCAATCTCAAAATTTTCCCATCTGGCATAACCTAAAATTGGTTGAAGCTCACGAGCAAACCAATACTCAACACCTTCATCAGTGAGGTGCAGAATTTCATCAAACGATAATTTTAATTTTTTTACAACAGTTTTTTCCATACAACGCTCCTTGTTTTGCTCTGCCGACAAAGCAACCGCAACACCTAAAATAGAAATTTGTATTTAAAATCTGTGTTCAACTCCAGATTGTTTCATTATCGCATTTGCTGTAAAACGTGATTTGATTTTACCATCGACAGTTACATTGATTTTTGATATTGGACTGTACCAAATATCATGATCGCCTTTGCCATGCCGAACAAAAAAACAGCCGTGTTCTTTTAAAATTTCTCTTACCTTCTTTTCATACTCAGCCATTAACCCAAACCCTCTCATGCCTTTCAGATAAAAAAGCCAAACCATAAGAATCAACAGAATCAGTGCCATTTTTACTAAGCTCAAGCAATTCAGGTACAGCAAAGCGCACACGTTCTAAAAGTGCGTCAAAGGAACCGGATTCCAACACAAGCCCTGGAATATCATCGCTGGTGGCAACCCACACACTTGCTTCATTATCCCATAATAAATTAATTCTGTATTCCATTACAATCTCCTTAATAGCACCTAATCGCCATTTCTACACTGCAATGGCAGCCAAGCGCACCACATAAAGCTTTTTTGTGCTGGGATTCTCTTTTAAAATCAGGTATCCCTCTGCTAAAAAATCGCTCTCTGAGGGGCTGGTCCACTTTTCATCTAAAGGACGGAAGGTTTTAAACCAGACAAATTGCTCGCCGTCGGCAAGTGAGGCATACTCCTTGCTAAATCTGCCTGCATCTTTTTCGTGGGGATTAAGGAAGGTTGCCGAAACCTTCTTTTCCTTTTGCTTGCAGGTTTTAACAAAATCCTTTGCGCTGCTTAGCTCCATGCTTTCGCTGCACAGAGCCTTTAGAGTGTCTGTATCTGCGTCCAGAAGCGTCCACAGGACGTCTTGAGGCTCGGCGGCAGTTACGCCCTCCCCGCTGCCTTTGCCCGTTACACAGCCCGCCAGAGAGAGTATTACAGCAAGGCAGAGAAGCCCTGCAATTATTGAATGTTTCACGTGTTTCATATAAATCCCCTTATTTAGTTGTTATTATACAAGGTTTAAAAAATGCCGTTTACTTTAGCATCTCCTTGTAAAGCCTAATGTATTCGTTTGCGCTCTTGCCCCATGAATTATCAGATTCAATGGCACGTTTTACAAGGATATTCCAGCCCTCCTTGTTATTAAAGCCCTCTAAGGCACGGTTTATTGCGCCCAGCATGTCGCCGGAATCATAGCTTTTAAAGGTGAAGCCATTGCCCTCACCGTCGCCGCTGTCTCGGATAGAATCCCGCAGGCCGCCTGTCTCTCTTACTATAGGAATAGAGCCGTAGCGCAGGGCTATCATTTGAGAGAGGCCGCAGGGCTCTGATTTTGAAGGCATGAGGAAGAAGTCAGAGGCGGCGTAAATCTTCATTGAGAGCTCGGGAACAAAGCCGAAGCAGGAGACTATCTTGCCCTTATACCTCTCCTGAAGGTCTCTAAAGAACTGCTCGTACTCCCAATCGCCTGAGCCCAAAATGACAACCTGAACGTCGTTATTGGCCAGCAAATTATCAAAGGCACCCTTTATTAAATCCAAGCCCTTGTGGGCAACAAGCCTTGTTACAAGGCCGATTAAGGGCACATCCTCACGCACAGGCAAAAACAGCCTTTCCTGCAAGGCCTTTTTGTTAGCTGCCTTGCCTTGGATAAAGGTTTCGGAGTTGTAATTTGCATAGATGTTTTTATCGGTTTCAGGGTTGTAACGCTCGCCGTCTATGCCGTTTAGAATGCCGCTGAGCTTCCAGCTGCGCTGCTGCAAAATAGGGTCTAGGCCGTGAGAGAACCAAGGGTCTAAAATCTCCCCTGCATAGCTGGGGCTAACGGTGCTAACCCTGTTGGCTGTCTCTATTGCGCCCTTCATCAGGTTAACGCATTTATCGTATTCCACCACGGGCAAATCACGCAGAGGCACGCCAATAACGTCCTCAATAATCTCTTTGCCGTATTTGCCCTGATATTGAATATTATGAATTGTAAATAGAGTTTTAATGCCTTGATACCACTCGCTTTTGGAGTAGAACAAATCATAGTAGATAGGCACAAGAGCAGACTGCCAATCGTTTGCGTGTATGATGTCCGGCTTAAATTCGATGTGCGGGAGCATCTCCAGCACAGCACGTGAAAAGAAGGCGAAACGCTCGGCGTCATCATAGTGGCCGTAAAGCTCATTGCGCTTGAAATAATATTGATTATCAAGCAGATAGTAAGTAATACCGCCGCTTTTAAGCTCGAAGATACCGCAATATTGCCTGCGCCAAGCCACAGGGACTGAAATGCTTGTGATAAACCTCATTTGTGCCCTTGCCTCTTCTGATATTTTCTCATAAAGAGGCATGACAATGCGGCATCCAATCAGCCTTTGGCGCAGTGCATGGGGCAGACTGCCCGCAACATCAGCTAAACCGCCGGAGGCGGCAAGGGGCTGAGCCTCGCTTGCTACATATAGAACTTTCATTATTAACAACGCTCCAATTCGTTTCAGTTTTTATAAAATGGCAAATGACAAATTGCAAGTGGCAAATTAAGGAGAATTTACTACGTAAATTTAATTGAAGGATTTGTAGGAGACGATGTCCACATCGTCCCGTTTTTACGAAATTCGCAGGAATTTACGGGATGATGTGGACATCATCCCCTACGGCCTTAATTTTCAACTTTCAATTCTCAATTTTCAATTAAATCAAGCTTCCCTTGCGGATATAAACGGGGTAGCTCTCCTCGCCGGCAAACTCACGCTCTGCGCCTATGCTGTTATCCTTATCAACCACCACATAATTGAGCTTGGTGTTTTCGCCTATGGAGGTATCCTGCATAACTATGCAGTTACGCACCACTGCTCCTGCACCTACGGTTACACCACGGAACAGTATGCTATTTTCAACATAGCCATTTATCTGGCAGCCGTCGGCAATAAGGGAGTTCTCAACCTCAGAGCCAAGGCCGTAAACAGCGGGCATTTCATCTCTTATTTTTGTATAAACAGGATTAGAGCCGAATAGCTCTGCTCTTATTTCGGGCTTCATTAAATCCATGCTCGCATCAAAATATTGCTTCATAGAGCCTATTACAGCGGAATATCCTGTATATTTATAACCGTAAACATTGCCCTTGGCAACCTCGGCGGCTATAATATCACGGGAGAAATTCAGCCTGTTATGGCCATAGGCCTCCTTAACGGCCGAGAGCAGAAACTCCTTGTGCATTACATAAATATGCAGTCCGTAATTACAGGTGCCCTGACATTGGCTGTCTATTAGAACACTTTCTGCATTGCCCTCCTCGTTAAAGTTAAACATCAGGCTTGCGCCCAGCTGCTCGGGAGCTGCGCCCTCTTTGTAGACAGCGGTTATGTCCGCCCCCTTGGCAATGTGTTGGTCAACCACCTTTTGTACGTCAAGGCTGTATATAACATCACTGTCAGAGAGCACCACATAATCCTCTAGGGAGTGGCTGATAAACTTGGCGTTGTTGCAAAGAGCCTCCACCTTGCTCTCGTGGAGCACATTGCCCCTGCCAAAGGGAGGCAGGATAAACAGGCCGGAATTCTTGCGGGAAAGCCCCCAGGATTTGCCTGAGCCCAAGTGGTCAAGCAGCGATTGGTAGTTGCTCTTTGTTATAACTCCAACCTTTTCTATGCCTGAATTAACCATGCTGGAGAGTGCAAAATCAATAAGGCGGTAACGCCCGCCGTATGGAACAGAGCCTGTAGTGCGCACATCTGTGAGCTCCCTGAGCTTATCGTCCTGTGTATGTGAAAAGATTATGCCTAAAATCTTGTTGCCTCTCATTGTACCTCAGCTCCTTTCTCAACGTCAGCTTCTACCATAGCTTTTGGTGCTATTTTAGCGTCTTCGCCCACCTTAACCTTAGGCCCTATAACGGTAACACCCCAGTTTTCACGGTTTTCTACCGATTGCGGGTCGCAGCCCACAACCGCACCCTTGCCTATAACGGCGTTTTCGCCTACTATGGCAAACTCAACCCTTGCGCCCTCTTCAATAACTGCGCCGGGCATTATTATGGAGGAGTTAACCTTTGCGTCCTTTGCGATAGTAACACCGGCGAAGATTACAGCAAACTCAAGCTCACCGTAGACATTGCAGCCCTCGGTTACAAGGGAGTTTTGCACCTTTGCGTTGTTGCCTATATAATGTGGCGGCATAGCGGGATTGCGGGAGTAAATGCGCCAGCTTTTGTCAGCTAAATCCAGCGGGACATTTGGGTCTAGGACATCCATATTAGCTTCCCACAGGGAATCTATAGTGCCTACATCCTTCCAGTAGCCGTCAAAGCTCCAAGCGTACATGCGCTCGCCTGCATTGAGCATAGAGGGGAGCACGTCCTTGCCGAAATCGTTGGAGGAATCAGCGTTTTCCTCATCCTGAACAAGGTATTTTCTCAGCTTTTCCCAAGTAAAAATGTAAATGCCCATAGAGGCCTTGTTGGATTTTGGAACCTTAGGCTTTTCGTCAAATTCATAAATTGAGCCGTCCTCGTTGCAGTTGAGTATACCGAAGCGGTTGGCCTCCTCCAGCGGAACCTCAAGAGTAGCAATGGTGCAGTCGGCCTGCTTTTCCTTGTGATATTCCAGCATAACGGAGTAATCCATCTTATAAATATGGTCGCCTGAGAGGATGATTACGTAAGAGGGGTCGTACCTCTCAATAAAGGAGATATTCTGATAAATGGCATTGGCTGTGCCCTTGTACCAATCTGCGCCGTTTTGCCCCTGATAGGGCGGCAGAACATGCACTCCGCCGTTGATTGTGTCTAAATCCCAAGGCTGGCCGTTGCCAATGTAATCATTTAGCACCAGCGGCTGATATTGGGTTAGAACACCAACGGTATCTATGCCGGAATTAACGCAGTTTGAAAGGGGAAAATCAATGATACGGTATTTGCCGCCGTAAGGAACGGCAGGCTTTGCCAGTGCCTTGGTAAGAGCATAAAGGCGGCTGCCCTGCCCTCCTGCCAAAAGCATTGCGACGCATTCTTGTTTGTGAAACATATAGAGGCCTCCTATTTATAGTTGAAAATTGAGAGTTGACAGTTGAAAGTTATTTTTTAATTGCAAATGACAAATGACAAATTGCAAATTTTGATTTAATAAAATAAGTAACGAGGACGTAGTAATTCGTAAACAGCCTTTACTATATAGATAATGAACTCAGCACTTATAGCAAAGGTAAACCAAGAGAAAATCATGCCTAAAATGGCGTGACGTCTGGGGCGTTCCGTTCTTAGGCTCAATACACCAAAAACTAAGGATGCAATTGAGGTAAGGGGAAAAACAAACGGAGCAAAAAACAATAAAAGCGTTAAAGATATGCCCATTACAATAGCCAAGAACAATTCAAACCCATTAGATACGGGCTTTTTATCTATTAAAAGAACGAACCACGAAACACCACCAACAAGAAGAACTAAAAAGTTTATCAGGCCTAAAATAAAGGAGGCTCTGCCTAAACGGTTGGTTTTAGCTTCTGCCGGAGTTTTCATTGCGCTCAGCCTCCTGTGTCAGGTTGAAAGTTATTCGCATTAATTATGCATTAAACTAATCGTGCTTGCACTTTCTGTGCAGCAGCATGTTAAGCAGCCATAGCCGCACTATAAACACCAGTGTTGCTATAAAGCTTAAAACCGCACCCGCTAAGGCTATATAATAAAACACGCATATAACATCAGGCAGGGGCTGTACTAGGCTTGCAAAGGGCTGAATATCATCGCTGAATGCAAATATGTTAGGCAGTAGCTTGTCTGCATAGTTGATAGCAAAAACAACATACAGCACCAGCCACAGCCCGAAGGTGCCCAAAAACACCTTAAAGCTCCGCCTTATGGCGGCAAAGGCCTTGTTGAGCTTTTGCTGGTTCTCTTTGCTAAAATAGAGGCTGTCATCATCAAGCTTAATGGCCTTTTCGGGGGCTTTTGGGTCAATTGCAATCTGCCCGTCCAGCACGCCGTCAAGGGCATCTAATGCCCTTAATATCTTAAGCTGATTCTTTTTTACTTCCTCTAAATCTCTGTCAATTTTAGCGTCTCTGCCCTCTTTTATTTTCTCCAAATTGCGCTTGTTTTGCATAAAAGAAGCCGTTACAACGCCTAAAAAGCCTATAAGAGCAACAATTATCATGACTATACTGGTTTCACTCATAACTATGCCTCCAAACAAATTTAAGATTGAGCCTCTCTATTTACCCACTCGCTTTGTAGGGGCAGACCTATGTGTCTGCCCTAAATACGTGTATTCTGCGGTGATCTGGGCAGACACATAGGTCTTCCCCTACCAGTTTTGAGAGATACCCGATTAACTCTATTGCCCTGTAACCCTTTGTTTATTGCCTTTTTGCTTTGAGCTTGCTTTAGCCTTACATCTTAGATAAACAACAGCCATTGGCGGCACATTAAGGGGGATAGACTGTTCAAAACCGTGCATGGGCTGCGCTGTATCGCTGAGTATATCGCCGTTGGTAACTCCGCTGCCGCCGAACTCTATAGTATCAGTGTTAAAAACCTCCTCATAAACGCCCTCATAGGGCACGCCTATGCGATAATTTTCACGCTTGACGGGGCAAAAATTGCACAGTGCAATCAAATCATTTCCCTTTTTATCAAACCGCCTGAAAGCGATTATGCTCTGCTGAAAATCGTCGTTGGAAATCCAGGAGAAGCCCTCCCAGCCAAAGTCGATTTCCCAAAACTCAGGGTGCGCCAGATAGAATTTGTTTAGTTTAATAGAAAATTCATGGAAGGTCTTGTGTGCGGGGAAGTCAACAAGATTCCAATCAAGGCCGCTTTGATAGTCCCACTCGTTAAACTGAGCAAATTCACTGCCCATGAACATGAGCTTTTTGCCAGGGTGAGCCATCATATAGGCAAGAAAAGCCCTTGCGCCTGCAAACTTTTCTTCTATAGTGCCGGGCATCTTGTTAATAAGCGAGCCCTTGCCGTAAACCACCTCATCATGGGAGATAGGCAGTATGAAATTCTCTGAAAAGGCGTAAAAGAATGAGAAGGTGAGGGTATCGTGATTAAAGGAGCGAGCCAGCGGGTCAAGGGACATATAGCGCAGCATGTCGTTCATCCAGCCCATGTTCCACTTGTAGTTAAAGCCCAAGCCGCCCTCAAATACAGGACGGGAAACCATGGGCCAGGCCGTGGATTCCTCGGCTATCATCATGGCGTGGGGGAATTCTCTGAACACATTTTGGTTAAGGTTTTGCAGGAACTCAATGGCCTCCAGATTTTTATTTTCGCCGTATTTATTGGCTATCCATTCGCCGTCCTTGCGGTTGTAATCAAGATAGAGCATAGAGGCCACGGCGTCTACACGCAGGCCGTCTATGTGATATTTATCAAACCATATGCAGGCAGAGGAGGTTAAAAAGCTGCGAACCTCACTGCGGCCATAATCAAAAACCTGAGTGCCCCACTCCTTGTGCTCGCCCTTTTTGGGGTCTGGGTACTCATAGCAGGGAGTTCCGTCGTAGTGATACAGGCCATGGGCATCCTTGGGGAAGTGGGCAGGAACCCAATCTATAATTACACCTATGCCGCTTTGGTGGAGTAAGTCAACAAATTTCATGAACTCCTTGGGTGTTCCAAAGCGTGAGGTAGGCGCAAAATAACCTGTAACCTGATAGCCCCAGGAGCCGCCGTAGGGGTATTCTGCAATGGGCATAAGCTCCACATGGGTGTAGCCCAGCTCCAGCAGATAGGGAATAAGCTCCTCCGCCATCTTCTCATAAGAGAAGGGGTGACCGTCGGGGTATTGCCGCCAGGAGGAGAAGTTCATCTCATATATATTCATAGGCAGCTCGTAATGGGGCTTGGCCTTGCGCTCTGCAAGCCACTTGGAATCTCCCCATATGTAGCCGTTAATATCGTATACCTTAGAGGCCGTGTTGGCGGGAGTTTCGTGGTGCGTGCCGTAAGGGTCGGCCTTCATTAGGAATTCGCCCCGCACTGTCTCTATGCAAAACTTGTAGCGGTCAAACTCCTTAATATTGGGAATAACACACTCCCACACAGACTTATCGGAGCTAAGGCGAGCCATGGGATTTGCTTTTTTGTCCCACTGGTTAAAATCCCCTGCAACAGAGACACTCTTGGCATTGGGAGCCCATGTGCGGAACACAACAGAGCCCGTTTTGCTCTTTTCAACCCTATGTGCGCCAAAGTATTCATAAGCCTTGGTATTAGTACCCTTGTGAAAGAAGTAAAGAGGGATGTTATCCTCCTCTTTTGTTACTGCAATGCTTTGTGTATTTTGAGCCATAATAACACCATGTGTTAGAGACCCCGCACACCAACAATTTATTAAAAAATTGCATGTTGCGCCTGCCTCTCGACCTCTCTTGTTATTTTCAAACTCAGAACCTCCGATTGAGACTCTATGTTTACCCACTCGCTTTGTAGGGGCAGACCTATGTGTCTGCCCTAAATACGGGTATTTTACGGTGATCTGGGCAAACACACAGGTTTGCCCCTACCAGCTTTTAGAGCCACTCAATTGGTCCTGATGATACCTATGAAATATTTTTCACCTATATTTTAACAAAGATAAGCAAAAAAATCAATAGAAACTTGGTTATTTTCTTAAAATAAAAGAAAATAAAAAATATGATTATGTTTAAGTTCTACAAAAATTATACTGATTTTTTTACTAATACGTTAATCCAGCTGGATAGTCTTAAAATAACGGCGCATGAGCCTATCGTAGGTTCCGTCACGCTTGATAGAGGCTAGGGCTTGATTTATACCCTCCAGCAGCTCGGTACCACCCTTTTTAACAGCAAAGGCATATTGCTGTGTGGGGAAGATACCGTTGGTTATAAGTTCAAGCTCGTCGCTGTAGCGGCCTGCAAAAACTTCGGCTGCGTTAGAATCCAGAATAACCACATCTGTGCGCTGATTGCGCAGCTCGTTAACGGCCTCGTCAACGCTTGGCCAGCGCATTAGCTCCATGCACTTAATATCCCTGTCAGAGGCGTAAAAATCACCTGCTGTGCCCTCTTGAACCGCTATACGCTTGCCCTCTAAATCCTCTGTAGTCTCAAGCGTATTACCCTTCCACATAAGTATATATTGCTGTGAGGTGTAATAGACATCTGAAAAGTCCATTATCTCTGCACGCTCGGGGGTGTAGGTTATAGCAGAGGCAATGCAGTCGGCAGTGCCCAACTCCATTGCATCAAACAGATTGCCAAAGCCTATGTTTTCAAAATCAGGCTCAAGGCTGAGCCTTTGGCAAATCTCACGGATAAGGTCTATATCAAAGCCCTTTAAATCATTTTTTTCATTGAAGTAGGTAAAGGGCGGAAAGGCCGCATTGGTGGCCACGGTGATATGCTTTTTGCCGCAGGAACTAAGAAGAAGGAGCAGCAAAGCGCATATTATTAATATTTTAAGCTTCATAACACCATATTACCTCATTAAAATTGGGTATCTATAAAAACCCGTAGGGGCAGAACTAAGTGTCTGCCCAGTTTTCCGTAAAAATTACGTCTTTTGGCAGACACCTATGTATGCCCCGACAAGGTTAATAGAGATATTTAATTTAATTTTG
>JAISYX010000028.1 GCA_031269595.1 Oscillospiraceae bacterium | reverse complement strand
CTGGTAATTCCGCCATTAGTCGTGATATACTTTCCATTTTTTCACCCTTGATAATTATATCACACATTCTTCGTTTTGTCAAACTTAAGTTAGTGCATATGGGACGATGTCCACATCGTTCCGTTTTCCTGAAAATTGCAGGTATGCACGGGATGATGTGGACAGCATCCCCTACAAAAAACTGTGACTGGGCAATTTCTAGCTTCTAGTCTCTGGCCTCTAGCCTCTAGTATCGCAGGCCTTAAAATTAGCCGTTAAATTAGGCTTTGAGTGGCCTCTGTGCCCACTCTTTACATTGTCGGAGCATCCGCATCTCCGCCCTGCGTTTTCTCCCTCAGTCGCCAGTGGCGACAGCTCCCTCTCGGAGGGAGCCAAGGGGCTTAGATGATAGATAAGACCTTACCTCGAACTTTTTCATTTTAAAATGTGCATAACTTTCAACTTTCAACTTTCAATTAAAAAAACAGTGTCATGGGGGGGGGGGGTAACCCCATGACACTGTTTTTTTATTTTGCTTGCACCTCTGCCATTTGGCCGTCTTTTATAAGGTAGATTACATCGGCTATGGAGGTCACTTTTTTTGAGTGGGTTACTATTATTACACACTTGCCGTCCTCGTGGGCAAGGGAGGTGAATATGTTTAAAATATCCGCCTCTGTGGCACTGTCTAGGTTGCCTGTGGGCTCGTCTGCTATGATTATATTGGGGTTGTGAGCTAGGGCACGGGCTATGCCTACCCTTTGCTGCTCGCCGCCTGAGAGCCGCAGAATCCTGCGGTTTGCAGTCTCTGCATCTATGCCCACCCGCTCAAGCAGCTTTAGGGCATAGGCTTTTTTGTCGGGGACTTCGCTCCCGCTGATGTTCATTGAGAGGACTATATTCTCTATGGCAGTGGCGTTGGTTATAAGGTTGTAGGATTGAAATATTACCCCTATGCCCTTGGCACGGTAAACGTCTCTATCCAGCTTTTTTAAATCTACCTCACCGTGGAGTATAGCCCCGCCCTCACAGGTATCCAGCCCCGCAATAAGCGAGAGCAGCGTGGATTTACCGGAGCCTGAGCGGCCTATTATAGTATACACCTTGCCGGCCTCAAAGTTGGCACTAACGCCCTTTAGCACTATTTTATCTGTGCCCTCATATTTATAGGTTACATTGTTTAAGGTTAATACGCCCATCTTTCATCCCTCCTAATTACGTTCCATTAAAATTTTAATAGGCTCATATTTGGTTATTCTGCTTATGGAGATAAAGCCTGCTATGCTGGCCAGAAGCAGCACTATTCCTATGATTTCCAGCATAGTGTTAAAGCCTATGGTTATCTTCATTTCAGAAAGAGGCTTAACATTGGCAGATTGCTGAGAGGGTGCGCCCATCATGCCCCTGCCTGAGCTGCGGAAGTTAGCACCGTCGCTGCGACCTGCAGGGCCGCCCTCAAAGCTGCCCGCGTAGTCGGCCTGTGCGGTTTCTACTGCTGCGGCCTGCTGCTTGAGCAATACATTTGTTATGGGCTGAGCTGCAGCAGCTCCCACGCCCACACCCAGAATCAGGCAGGCACAGGTTATGGCCAAAAGCTCTGTCCACAGGCCTAGGGCAACCTTGCTCTTCTTCATGCCCATTGCACGTAAAACGCCTATTTCATACTTGCGCTCACGAATGGCTATAGATGTGAGCAGGATTAAAATTATAGCACCCAAGCCAAGAACTATAAACATAAAGGTGAGCGAGATGCTCTTTAACTGCTGCACAGGCTTGACTATGGAGTTATAGGAGGCCACGTCAGCTTTTACGTCGTATAAATCGCTAAGACCTGCCGCACGGGCGTCTGCCGTGAACTTTTCAAGCAAATCGGGGCTTTTAAGATAATAGGTTGCAGTTATGCTTATTCCGCTCTCGTCGCTGCTGTGCAGAGCCAGCAGGGTGTTTATGGTGGTAAAAACCTCGTTGCGCTTGTTCATGCTTGCAAAGCCGGACATGTTAGAGCTGGGATATGCATCTGTTAAGTCCTCATAAAGGCCGGTTATGGTAAGAGTATAGCTCTCTTTACGGGTGGCGTTTACAAAGCTGCCGTCGCTGTCAAAGGTGGGTGTGTACTCCTTACCGTTGTAGGTGAAGGGAGTATCTGCCTTTAGGGTAGTTTTATCGTAGCTCTCCGGCAAGCTTAGGGTTAGTGTTGTGGCAAAGGTGATGGTATCCCCCACCTTTAGGCTGTTAAGCTCGGCTAAATCCTCGCTTATAAGGCATTCATTAAGCGCAGAGGGCAGAGCACCGCCTGCGGCAAGGGTTCTCTCACCGCTCTCAAACTCCGTCCAGCTGTCGCCATAGAGCTTAAAATAGCCGTCTGAGCCCCTAAAATTAAAGCTCATTCTGCCGCCGCCACCGTCTTGAATCATCATTCCACCGCCTGGAGGAGGAGCTCCACCGCCCTCAAAGCGTTTGTTATTGCTCTCCATTGCGCTTGCATTTGCCTCAGTTTCGTCCTGGTCAACCGCCTTGATTGCCTCCGCAGATGCGCCAACCTGTGCCGTTGCCTCTGTTTTTTGCAGGGCTTTGGATTCTGACGCAGCCATAATCACATCAGCGGGAAGCGTGGGCATCTCCATGCGGACACGGCCGTCTGTGGAGTTTGCTGCGCTGGCCTCCGCCTGAGCACGCAGTTTTTCAGTGTTAGGGCTTATTGTGACCTCAGAGCCAAAGCGGTTGTGGTAATCCTCGATTACCGCACTTGATGTGTTGTTGATGATAAGAGCAACCACCGTTGTGGCCACAATTGCAAAAATGATTGCCGCAACAAGCACGTTTCTGCCCTTGTTGCGAATGACATTCCTAAACGCATTTTTAATGATATACATATGCAACTCCCCTTAAATAATCTGTAATGCTATAATAAACTGCGAATGTGAAAAACATGTGAAGGGGAAATGAAAGGTACTGTAGAATTTTGTGGGGGTGAAAAAGAGGCTGTGACAAACTGTGTTGTTCTACAGCCTCTAAGTGATTCTCTATAAAAGTGCGGGCGGCAGGCTATTTCAATCACCCCCGATGATGTGCGTCATTGCGAGCACCGCTATGCTTGAGTGTATCCTTAGGTTACGAGTGCGAAGCAATCCAGCGGACTAAGCCACTGTACTGTTATAGAACGGCTGGCCTTGCTCCACTGGATTGCTTCGCACACCGCATTTGTACTTGTTGTAGCTTGGTTGTGTGCTCGCAATGACGCAGTTTTTATGGTCTTAGGCTTACTTGGCGCACCGCTGTAACTTCACGGGATGATGTGGACATCATCCCCTACAGCTTTTAAATCAAAATTTGCGCAGCAAATCCCATTAATTTTCAACTTTCAATTTTTCATTTTCAATTAAAAAATTGCAAACGGCAATTTTTTTAAACGTAGCTCCTATCAATAGTAACCACGGCAAAAAAGCTTGGGTCAATTAGCTTTACCTTTGCGTTAATCAGCTTTAGCAGCTTTTCGTCGTCTATTTTGTACTCATAGGGCACAAGCACATCAAAAATCAGGTTGGAGCGGCTTTTGCCCTCAACCATGCGAAAATCGTGCAGTTCCAGCACAGAGTCTATCTCCTTTATTGCAGCCACGGTTTTGTGCTTTAGCTCCGTTACTCTTGCGTCGTGGGTTACTATGGGGTCCATGTGTATAACAAGATGTATGCCCAGCTTTTCAAGGACATCCCGCTCTACCGTGTCTATAACCTCATGACTGAACAGTATATCCTGCTCGGCGGGCACCTCTGCATGAATGGTAGCTAGCCAGCGGTTTGCGCCGTAGTTGTGAAAAATCATATCATGTGTGCCCAAGATGCCCTCGTATGAGCACACCATGTCGTTAAGCTGCTTGACAAGCTCCTTAGAGGGGGCTTCTCCCAGTATGGGGTTAATGGACTTTTTGAACAGGGAAGCCCCTGAAATCAAGATAAACACAGCAAGCGCAAGCCCCATCCAGCCGTCAAGCGAGAAGCCGATAAAGCGGCTTATTATCAGGGAGACAAGCACAGAGGAGGTTACGAGAACATCGTTTCTCGCATCCTCAGAGGCGGCCAATATGGCGGTGGATTCTATAGTTTTGCCAATGCTGCGGTAAAAAAAGCACATCCACAGCTTAAGCAGTATTGAGAGGCTGAGTATCACCACAAGAGTAATGTCCACCACCACAGGCACAGAGCTGAACAGCTTGGGCGCAGAGCTGAGTATAAGCTGGAAGCCCATTAGCAGGATAAGCGCACAGATTGCAAGTGAGGAGAGATGCTCATAACGGCCGTGGCCAAAGGGGTGCTCCTTATCCGGCGGACGGGAGGCCATTTTAAAGCCCAGCAGAGCCACAAGGCTTGCGCCTGAATCTGAGAGGTTGTTAAGGGAATCGGCTATAATGGCTATACTGCCCGAAATAAGGCCTATAAGCAGCTTTGCAAGAAATAGCAGCAGGTTGCAAATTATCCCCACGGTGCTGCCCAGAAAGGCGTATTTGTTGCGTATTGCGGGGCTTTGATGGTTCTGGTAATCTTTTATGAATAGTTTTATTAACAGGTTTGGTTTCATGAAACAACAGCCTTTCTTTTAGGTGTTTTAGCCAAAAATTGATGATACAATTTAGTGACAAAGCCAATAGACAAACAGCATATATAATGGTAAAATTAGTAAGAGAATTTTAACCCGCTTGGGAGGATTATACGATGCAACCGAAATTATTGCGAGTTCCCATTATCATTTTATCAGTGCTTTCTATAATATTTTTAAGTGGTGCTGTGTTGATGTTTTCGCTTACGATTACAGACTAGCTTAAGGCTTCAGAACAAGCTATAGACTACGATTCAGTGTTTTCTAAAAGCAACTCGGAAGAAAATTTAAAAAAGTTTGAAAACTATATCTTATATGAAGGATTAGGCAACGCAAAAGGCAAGGTGAAGCCAACTGTAAGCTTTAGCACTCAAATAAAGTATGGACTTTTATATAATACCATTTTGGTAAAGGGGAAGGTTCAAGGAGGGGGTCGCCCGCCTAAAGGCACAATTTACCCTTTTGTAAATGGATACAATAATTGGCAGCTTATATCAATTAATAAAGATGGAGAGGTTGAGTTTGAATATAAATCCGTACGTGGCAAGAGTGAGTGGAGTTTGATAAATGGAACGGGAAAAAACACAATTCAGTTAGTGTATCGCCCAATTTATGATTCATGGCCATTTGCTCCAGTTGGTTATGAGGAAAAATTGGCGGATGAATATTACGGTGCAAGCCTTTCTGATGTGCAAACATATTACAGCATACCGCTTATTTACCCCATTGTTGTTCTTTTAGTTTTCTCACTTATCACAGCACTTATTGCAAGAAACCTTACCAATACAAAAAAGCTGCGTGAAAAAGCCATAGCCGACACTGAGGCAAAACGCAAGCTCAGGGAAGAAGCATAAACAAAAACACTACGCAGAGGCTAACGGGGATACCTTTAAAAAGGTATCCCCGAATATTTTGTTGGTTGGATGGCGGTGGGGTGGTGTAGGTAAAAAGAATGGTTTGTACAGGCGGCAGATTATGATTCTCATCTTAATTATGTGCGTCATTGCGAGCACCACTGAGTTGGAGTTTACCCTGCGGTTACAAGTGCGAAGCAATCCAGTGGACTAAGCCCATATGCCGTTATAGAATGTCTGGACTTGCTCCACTGGATTGCTTCGCACACCACATTTGTACTTGTTGTAGCTTTGCTTGCGTGCTCGCAATGACGCAGCTTTTATGGTTTTAGAATTACTTTGCGTGCACGCTGTAGCTTTGCGGACGAACGAGGCGGTTGCCCTTATGAATTCTAGTATCTAGCCTCTGGCCTCTAGCCGGCACAGCAAATCACATCAATTATTTCAAAATCTTCTGCTTCTTAGGCACTTCTACCGGCACTTCAATGGGGTTTTTGGTTATCAGCACCTTGGCAATGCGCTGCTCCTCCACCTGTTCAACGGTTAGGGTGAGGTCGCCAAGTTCAATTGAGGGGCGTTCGCTCTCTTCCGGAATGCGCCCCAGCAGGCTGACTACAAAGCCGCCTATGGTGTCGTAATCGCCCTTGGGTAGGTTGGTGTCCAGTTCGTCGTTAATCTCGTCAAGCAGGGTTGAGCCCTCAACAGTAAAGCAATTTTCTGAGAGGCGGGAGATTTCCTCTTCCTCGTCGTCAAACTCATCCTGTATGTTACCTACAATGGATTCCAGCAAATCCTCCATGGTTATAATGCCTGAGGTTCCGCCGTATTCGTCCACAACTATAGCCATGCTTATCTTTTTTTCAGTCATTTCAGAAAAGAGCTGCGAAAGCCGCTTGAATTCGGGTATAAAATAGGCGGGACGCATTATATCAATGGCCTTTAAGCCTTTGGGCAGATGGTCGCCCACATATTTAAGCAAATCCTTGACATATATTATGCCAAGAACAGTATCTATATCGTCATGGAAGAGGGGCATACGGGAGTAGCCCTCCTCCTGTGCTATTTGGATAATTTCGGCTATGCTCTGGGTATCCTCAATTGCGCTAACCTCTGTGCGGTGGGTCATAACCTCGCTTACAGTGGTGTCTCCAAACTCGAAGATGTTGGCTATCATCTCCCGCTCGTTCTCTTCAATTATGCCCTTTTGGCCGCCGACATCCACCAGCATGAGGATTTCTTCCTCTGTCACGGTTTTTTCACTGTCGTGGGGGTTAATGCCGAACAGACGAATAACTGAATTGGTGGAAAAGGAGAGCAAGCGCACAAAGGGCCAAAGCACCTTGTTTGCAAAGGAGAGTATGCCTATAACCCTAAATGAGATGTTCTCCGGCCTTTGCATACCCAGCTTTTTGGGGATAAGCTCGCCGAACACCAGGCTGAAATAAGAGAGCAGCATGGTGATAATAACTGTGCTGATAGTGTTGATTACCGCAGCGGGGACATTGGGCAGAATAGCCGCAAAGCCGCTTTCCAAGTAAGAGGAAAAGCTTTGCGCCGCCGACGCTGAGGAGAGGAAGCCCGCCAAGGTGACGCCAACCTGTATAGTGGCTAAAAAGCTGCTGGAATCCTGTGTTAGAGCAAGTATACGCTTAGCCTTTTTGTGGCCGCTATCGGCCATTTTGCGTATCTTGTTATCGTTTAGCGTGATTATCGCTATTTCGCTCATGGCAAAAAAAGCGTTGCAGAGTATGAGCAAAACTAAAATAAGCAGCTTAAATATAATATTCGTCATTTCCCGCACTCCTTTGTTAGAGTGGGAATGCCTTTAAAAATAAAACTGTGCGTGTGACTGTCAGGTTCGGGTGACATGTGCGTGCTCCCTTCTTGATTTGGTAAATAATGTGTAATTTAAAGTTATCATAACATAAATATGCATGCTTGTCAAATTAGGTGCTTGAGTTTAGATATTAGATGTTAGGGGTTAGAGGTTGCCTAATCGCAGCCCAACGCCTTTTAATTAAAATTTGCCGCAGCAAATTCGCCTTCATTTTCAATTTTCAACTTTCAACTTTCAATTTTCAATTAAATTAATTATCCTCCAAGGCCTTTAGCTGCTCCAGCTCGGCTTTGTCCAGCTTTATTTGGGCGTCCTTTAGCAGCTTTACTGTGCTTCTGTGTGCTATTAAGGGTGCTGCATCGGGGGCATCATTTAAGCGGATTTTAAGGTTGCCTGTGAGCAAATTAACATCTATAACAACGCCCTTGCCATCGGTTGTTTGCACAATTGCGCCCTGCTTTGGCGTGATTTTAAGCAAATCCTCATAGGCGTTCTGCTCGTATTTAAGGCAGCACATCAACCTGCCGCAGGTGCCCGAAATTTTGGTAGGATTAAGGCTTAAACCCTGCTCCTTAGCCATTTTGATTGAAACAGGCTGAAAGTCACCTAAAAAGGTGGCGCAGCAGAAGGGCTTGCCGCATATGCCAAGGCCGCCCAGCTTTTTGGATTCGTCACGCACGCCAATTTGGCGCAGCTCGATTCGTGTGCGGAACACACCGGCTAAATCCTTAACCAGCTCACGGAAGTCCACACGGCCGTCCGCAGTAAAATAGAACAGGATTTTGCTGTTATCAAAGGTGTATTCAACGTCTATTAAGTCCATTTTAAGCTTGTGTAAGGCAATTTTCTCAAGGCAGATTTGAAAGGCCGCCTTCTCCCTCTCTTTGTTGGCGGTAACCTTTGCCAAATCGGCATCGGTAGCTCTGCGCATAACTGCTTTGAGAGGTGCTACTATGTGTGCGTCGTCAACCTGCTTGTTAGCTGTGCAAACGGTGCCGCACTCTATGCCACGTGCGGTTTCAACAATAACCTTATCGCCCTTTTCGTAAGCTGCACCCTCGGGGTTAAAGTAATATAGCTTGCCTATGTCTTTGAACTTTACGCCTATAATTTCGGCCATTTATTTAGAACTCCTTTTTGTTAATTTATAATTTATAATGCATGATTAATGCGTAATTCGTAATTAATGGTTAATTTGCTGCGCAAATTTTAATTAAAAGGTTCGTAGGGGACGATGTCCACATCGTCCCGTTTTCCCCAAATTCGCAGGAATTTGAGGGATGATGTGGACATCATCCCCTACGAACCTTGCTTTAACAAGGCATTGCCACGCTGCGACTGGGAAATCTCTTACCTCTTTGCCTCTTGCCTCTAAATCAGTGCCCGCTTCTCTCCCTCAAGGATGAGCACATGTAGGAATTTAGCAGAGCCGCATTTACAAAGCGGTTGTTGCCCTCTCTAAGGGCGGCGCACTGCTCATATAGGGCAGAGAGCTGCGAGGGCGGCAGCTTTTTTGCAAGCTCCAAGGCTATGGGGCTGGGCGTGACTGCCTCTCCCTTTACCCCTAAGCTAAGCGCAAGGGCATCTCTAAAGCTCATGGCCAGCAGCTCCAGCACTGTGTTAAGCTTCTCCCGCTTGCCCTCCAGCGGGGCAGAGGCCAGCACTATATCCAGCTCTTTGGGGCTGAGCAGAGCTTTAAGTATATTCTCCGATATGCTTATGCACCCGGCAAACTCGGTATCCTCAAGGCTTTCGGCAATTTTGCCTGCATTTCCGCCGAATATGCGAAAGGCCTCAACTATGCCTGTATCTCTTTCAGGATTGTCTATAACCTGCCTGATTTCATCTAATGTAAGCTCACTCAGGGGCAGAATAACCCCTCGGGAGCGGATAGTGTCCAGCAGTGCACGGGAGGTGGCACAGGTTATAATGAAGACGGCGGCAGGCGGCGGTTCTTCAAAGCATTTAAGGAACGCATTTTGTGCGGCGGGAAGGGTTCTGTCTGCGTCAGGAAGGATGTAAACCTTGCGCTCTGCCTCACTGGGCAGGATGTAGGCATCCTCCTTAAGCTGGCGGATAGCCGCAACGGGGATAGCTCCCGTTTTGCCGCTGCCCTCTGCTGTGTATATGTCGGGGTGGTTGCCTGTTTTTGCACGGACGCAGCCGCCGCAGTGCCCGCAGGGGACTTCCTCCCCAGAGGTGCACACAAGTGCCTGAGCCAGCAAATAGGCGAGCCTCTTCTTACCCAAGCCCTTTTCCCCCTCCAGTATGACTGCGTGGGGGAAGCGATTTGAACTGAAGAGCTCAGATATTCTATTTTTTAAGGCCTGATTGCCGGCAAAACCACTAAAATTCATAAGCACCATGTGCTGGAGAATCTGCACACTATATTGGGTGCGGATTCCTGCGTCCTTTCCTGCTGCTTAATGCAACTAGCTCCTATTATTAATACTTCTCATAACGCCCAACATCCATGATGAAAACGGTAGCTCCGCCTATTGATACATCAATGGGCACGGGCGCAAATACGCCTATATCCAGCCCCTCGGCAGAGGGTACGGACTGTATGCGTTTTTTTGAATACTTTTCAATTATAGAAAGGGCAGTTTCAACCCTTTCATCCTCTGTACCTATGATAAAGGTGGTGTTGCCCGCCTTTAAAAAGCCGCCTGTAGTGGCTAGCTTTGTGGCAAAAAAGCCCTCATTGGTAATGTGGTGTAAAACTGTGCTGCTGTCGTCGTTATTGACAATGGCAAGTATAAGCTTCATATATCTCGCTCCTTGATGTCGGTTTCTATCTTAAAATCTGCACTTTTGGGTTGGCAAAAGGCTCGCTTCTGGATTTCTGCGTCTTACCTCTTGCTCCTTACTTCTATTTTACCACATTGATTTCCAAAATACCACATGCAGCACAAAATATTATGTCATTTTCCAAAATTTTTTCGCCTGGCATTAGGATAGGAATCCCCGGGGGGCAGGTGCTCACTGTTTCGCCGCATATGCGCCCCGCAGCTTTGTGGATAGAAATCCGCTGGTGCAAGGCCAGAGCGGCCTCTCTTACAGACATATGCGCAGTGTGAGCTTCCCATGCATAAATTGCAGAATTTTTAATCGGATTTGCAGCTTTTATGCCCCTGAGTGCTGATTCTAAGCGGATAAAGTCAGCTTCTGTATTAAACGGGGTGCAAATTAGCACCACCGATTGGGCGTCGCTAAGCTCCGGCTCTATGCCCTGTGAGCGGAGATATTCGGCGGCGGCGTGCCCGCTAAGGCCGATTGGCTCTGTGTTTAGACACAGGCGGCAGGGGTCTGTTGGGACATTAAGGGGAGGCATGCCAAGCTGGGCGGCCAGATTGCGAATTTTAGCCACACGCAGAGCCGTGCGCTCAAGCTCTTCCTTGCCGTGAGTATCCAGCCATTCACGGGCTGAATCTAAGGAGCACAGCACCAAATATGATGGGCTGGTGGAGGCAAACAGGCTCATTGCGGACTTTGCCAAGGGTGCAAAGCTCTGATTATAGATGTTCAAAACTGCACCGGAGGTGAGCACAGGCAGCGTTTTGTGCAGGGAATCGGCGTACATGTCCGCACCGCTGATTAGCTCCGCCGCCCCGCTTATAAAGGGCAAATGTGAGCCGTGAGCCCTGTCAACAAGCAGGGGGATGCCATGCTTGCGGCAAAGCTGGGATATTTTGTTAATTGGGGAGATGCGGCCGTGATAATCTGGTGTGGTGAGGTAGACGGCGGCGGCCTCGGGGTGCTTGAGTATGGCCTGCTCCACGGCTTCGGGGGCGTAAAGCAGGCTTGAATTTGGGTAGAGCCAGACGGGCTGTAAATCCAGCAGAGCGGCTGTGTTAACCGCCGATTTGTGAGCATTGCGCCCCATTATAACAGTATCGCCCGCCTTGCAGGCTAACCTAAGCATAGCTTGTATACAAAGGGTGCAGCCTCCCGCCGAAAACAGCGTTCTATACGCACCGTAGCTCTGTGCGGCAAGCCTTTCGGCCTCTGCAATTGCGCCGCCGGCCTCAAACAGGGAGTCTGTATCCGGCAGCTCGGTTATATCAGTTGAAAGTTGAAAGTTGAAAGTTGAAAGTTGGGGACGGCCTTTGTGGCCAGGGGTGTGGAAGGAAGAGCGGCCTTTTTGCAGGTGGGTGTTTATTGCGGTTAGTAGTGGTGTGGACATGGAGGGTGCTCCTTTGGTTGTTGTGGATTAGGTTTCAATTAGTTTTTGTGCAAGCCATTCTTTGAAGGGGGTGGGGTTGTTGGTTGCTTGGTATGCAAGTTTTAGATTGTGTAACCAATCTTGTGTATTAGGGTGATTTGCCCCGTATTTTAGCATAATTAGGTAAGCTTTTAGGGTGTATTCCAGTGATTTATCATAATCGCCAATAGAAAGGTAAGTGACACCAATGTTGTTATAAACCCTAGTTGTATTAGGGTGATCTTTTTCCAGTGTTTTCTCAAATATAGATAAAGCCTTGAAATAGGTTTCTAAGTAACCGCTGATTTAAAAAAACGAAAAAGTGTGATATAATAGAATAAAAAGCTAGGAGGGAAAATATGAGCTATCAGATGAGCATTGCAGATATAGAGTATGAAAATCGCAAGAGAAAAACGAAGAGGGATGAATTTCTGGAAATAATGGAGGAAGTGACCCCATGGGATGAAATCGTTGAGATGATAGCTCCGTTTTATCCTTCAGGAAAGCGAGGCCGCCCAACTCGTGGAATAGAAACTATGTTTCGGATGTATTTGCTTCAAAATTGGTTTAATCTGTCAGATGAAGGAGTTGAGGATGCCATTTATGACAGCTATGCATTCCGAAAATTCATGAAGGTTGACTTTGTGGGAGAAGAACAGGTTCCGGATGCAACAACACTGTGCAAATTCCGCAAGCTTCTGGACGAAAATGGGATAACCAAGATGTTTTTTGATTCTGTAACACAGTTTCTGGATAAGCACGGAAAGCTGATGCATGGCGGTACAATTGTGGATGCAACCATCGTAGAAGCTCCCTCATCAACCAAGAATGCAGAAAAGCAGCGTGACCCTGAAATGCATCAGGTAAAAAAGGGGAATGAATGGCATTTTGGCGAGCGTTTGCACGTAGGTGTTGATGCCGGAACCGGATACATCCATTCGATGGACGTGACCGCTGCAAACGTAAATGAACGGGATGCTGTCCCTCGTTTGATACGTCCAGATGACGAGGTTCTTTATGGAGATGCCGGATATGTTGGCATAGAAAAACGTGATACTTTCAAGAACGATGCACACCTTTCAAAGATAGATTATCGCATAAACAAGCGGAGGCACGAGCATATCAAGAGATGGAAATCAGGCCCAGGAATATTTTGGTTTAAATATTTAGAATACCAAAAGTCCCGAATTAGAAGCAAGGTTGAATACGTATTTTTTGTTATCAAGCGAATTTTCCGCTACAACAAGACCAAATATCGAGGTCTTCACAAAAACCGAACACAGGCGTACGCTTTATGTGCGAGTGCTAATCTCTACATGCTGGCAAAATCTGGC
>JAISYX010000003.1 GCA_031269595.1 Oscillospiraceae bacterium | reverse complement strand
TGTTGCCCTTGGACGTGCTATTGTACGTGAACCCAAGGTATTCCTATTTGACGAGCCTCTCTCTAACTTGGACGCTAAGCTCCGTGCACAAATGCGTACAGAGATTAAAAAGCTCCATGCTAAATTGGGGACAACCTTTATTTACGTTACCCATGACCAAACAGAAGCTATGACAATGGGCGACCGTATTGTTGTTATGAAGGACGGCCTAAAGATGCAAGAGGACACACCTCAGAATCTTTATGACAAGCCAGGTAATGTATTTGTTGCAGGCTTTATCGGCACTCCTCAAATGAATATGCTCAGTGTCCGTCTTGCCAAAAGAGGCGGCGAGTTCTTCGCAGAGTATGGCGATTTTGCAATCAAAATTCCCGAATCCAAGAATCCCGATGGCATTTTGGATGGCTATGTTGGCAAGGATTTGCTCCTTGGTATCCGTCCGGAGCACGTTCGTGACGAACCCGCATACCTCCAGAGATATGCAGATTCTGTTATAACCGCCAGCGTTGAGGTTACAGAGCTTATGGGTAACGAAATCTTCCTGTATCTCTCATCCTATGATAATTCTGTGGTTGCACGTGTTTCCCCAACCTCTACTGCAAAGGCAGGAGATGCTCTGAGTGTTTGCTTTATCACAGAGAAGATTCACCTCTTCGATAAAGAAACCGAGCTGACTATTGTTAACTAATTAGTTTACCTGTTATTAGATAGGGGATTTAGCTAAGCTAAATCCCTGATTCTGTTTATGTTGATTATGGAGATAAAGTTTGAAAAAAGAACTCGGAAAGGACGCAGGGAGTTGCACTTAAAAATTATCATGTTTGGTGTGCGGGCTCTCTGACACATGGTGTCAAATATGAAAGCTGTATGGATAATATTAACCGTTCTATTGGCCTTAATAGCGGGAGTGGACATTTTTACTCCTGATTTTATCCCCTTTGCAGATGAGGTTTTGGCTGTAGTGGGAACTATTTTTACCCTGTATAAATCTATCTCCTCAAAAAAAAACGGGACTAAGCTGCCAAAAACCACAGGTGAAGCAGGCGAGGTTTATGCTTATTCTCCTCCAAAGAAGAAGAGCAGAACCCCAAAGGGCTTCCCAAAATACGATAAGAACAATCCTGCGGCCGTTTATTATTACGGCACAGAAGCAGATGATAACAAGACAGAGGATTAATTGGCCGGAGACAAGAGCGTACAGCAGCAATCTTGCTTCTAAATAAAGAGGGTGTATAAAATTATGGCTCTACGCAATCCACGCAAACACATTAAATCCGTGCTGTTAATGGCTATTGCAGCGGCTCTGCTGCTTAGCTCCTGTAACAAGGACGTAAAAAAGCTTGAGGGCAGCTCCACGGCCTCGGTATCCTCAACAGATGGCGCACTCCTGCCGGAGCCTACTGGCCCTGCATTTGAGGGTGAGTTAACTCCCCCGAGCATTAAGGCAGGCAGCTATGTTATGGAGGTCTCTAACCTCCTTACAGAGGTGTACACCGGAAGCGGCGCAGAGGACATAAACCGCTCTAAATCCGATACCTACTACTTCGACTTTGATTTAAGCGAAAAAGACGGCAGGTTTAACCTAAAGCTTAATATAAGCCGCTATGCCCTTGTTATAGTTGATGAGAAGGGTCAAACCCTTGATTTTGATACTAATAGCGACAAATACAAGGACGAAGAGGGCGCACAGGTTTACTACAGCATGGTAGGCAAGGGCTTTTCGGCTACGCTTAATGCAGATGGCTCTGTTGCGGGCTTTAGCGGCCTTGATGAGATGATACCGGCTAACTCCAAGCTTAGCAGCGTAATTACCGCAGAGGGCATGGAGCGCATGGTTCAGGACGTCTTTTATGCTCTGCCAAACCCACTGGAGGGCAGCTCTAAGTATGTTGTTAAGTCGGGAGAGGGCGAAGATGCCCTTAAGGTTAACTATGCCATAGCCGCCAGAAGAGGCGGCAAGCTGGGCTTTAGCCTGCAATCTGACCCCGTACCAATGCCGGAAGATCCTATTATTGAAAAAGACAGAGTTATAACCTACAAGAGCATTGCACCCGTTGCGGGCACTTTTTGGGTGAATGAGAGTGACAGAAGCCTGCTTGAGATGGCCACTATACGCAAAATATTCACAGTACAGGAAGTGACTGCGGGTGATACAAAGCAGACCTTCGATGTCACCACACAATACACAGGATCAACTAAAATTACACTTAAGGGCTAGGCGTTTAATTAACACGCCCTCATAAGAATATAAAGGGGGGAGCGCAACATGGAGCTGCGCATAGCAGTTTGTGATGATGATGAAAAGCAGCTTAAATCGGTAGATAAATATCTTAAGCAGCTGGAGCTGGATTTAGATGTGAATATAAATTCGGTTATGTTCACATCGGGAGTGGATTTGATTAACTACATAAAGGAAAATCCCCACAGCTTGGATATTGCCATTTTGGATATAGAAATGACTCCGAAGGATGGCATACGCACAGCCCACGAGCTGCGCACAATAGGCGAGCGCAATTTGGTTATAATTTTTTTAACCTCCTACCCCGAATATATGCCCCTGAGCTTTGACGTTCACGCCGCTCACTATTGGAGCAAGCATCCCAAAATGGAATATGATACCTTTAAGGCTAGATTTTCCAGCGTTTATGACTACTTCTTCCCCAAAAGCAACTACTGCATGTTTAGAACCATAGACGGTGAGGAGCTGTGCGTGAATCCTGAGGACATTATATATGTAGAGGCCATTTTGAACAGCAGAAACAAAACCGAGCTTATAGTGCACTTTAGTACTGATATGGAGGATTCAACCATAAGAGGACCCTTTAATGACTTCATGAGTAAATACGGCGGCTTTAGCTTTGAGGAGGTTATAAGGGGAGTAGCTATTAATTTAAAGTATGTAAGAAAGTTCCCCAAGGGTGCGGTGGAGCTTGCCAATGGATTAGTAATGCCCTGCAGCCGAATTAGAATTAAGCTGTTAAAGGCAAAATATTCAGAGTACATGATAAAACAAAACAGAATATAAAATGAATTAATTTTTCGCTCAAGGCATATTTATTGCTTTGGGCGGATTTGTTTATTGTGAAATAAATGCAGCATTCAATTGTCAAATGCCAAAAACTGGGACTAAAATAATTCACAAAAGAACAATATTCGCTCGTCAATATATCCCATACGGCGCAAGAATTTACAAAGTTTGCTGTTAGAGTTATACAAGTGCGTGCGGCTCATGTCGATTTTTGTACAACTCATGCCGATTCTTCACACAAGCGTAAAAAGATGTGCTATAATGTAAGCACAACATAAAGGTTAAGCAAATGGAGCACACAATTATGGTACAAGCACTAAGCAGAAAGTTAACCGATTATTTGGTAACTAACGAACGCATTACAGAAGACCAACGTGAGCTTTATGAGTATGGTTTTATAGCTTTTTTAGAAATTGCAAGCAGCACCCTAGCAATGATTATTATTGCCTTAGTATCAGGCAGAATTATTGAAAGTGCAGGTTTTTTGTTGGGGCTTATACCCATAAGAAACACAGCCGGCGGTGTGCACGCAAAGAGCTTTTTGGTTTGCTTTATGAGCTCTGTGTTAATCTTCATTCTCTCTTTAGCGGTGATAGATTTAACGCCGGAGGCGTGGAGACTGTGGGTAGGCGCAGCTGCCTGTATACTCTCAGTAATATTAGTTTTTGCATTAGCTCCCATTCCAAATGAGAACAAGCCTTTAACTCAAAACGAATTAAAGCGTTTTAAAAAAATGGCCAGAGTTATAATTTTGCTTATATCCGCTGCATTTATAAGCATGGTGTTTTTTAAGGGTTTAAACCTTGCAGCATACAGTTTGTCGATAGGTTCTTGTGTGGCGGCACTAACACTGCCCTTTGCAAGAATTAACATTAATAAAAACCAAACAAAAAATCAAACAGAAAAAAAGGAGATTTAATTATGAAAAAGGTATTACAGGTTATGGCGGCTCTATTGGCATTCGTTTCTATCTTCTCTGCAACTCTCTCTGCTAATGCAGCAGCTTGCTTCTTCATCTTACACGAGCCCAAGGCTCCTCAGGCATTGGACAGCCTCAAAAAGTTCAAATAATTATCAAACCCATAAATCCCTATTCTCTCTTAGGAAAATTTGAGTCTGCTTACTTCCAAGCAGACTTAAATTTTTTACGCCGTGTTTTGCCATATTTATGAAAATATAACAAGAAATATTGACTTTAAATAAATCATGTGATAATATTGATACTGGCGTTCAATAGTAACCAGCTAACAAATTCATTATTCAAAAAGGGAAGCTTGATGTTATGAAGGATAAGTTTGAAAAAGAACCTAAAAAGGACGCAGGAAGTCAGCAAAATCTTTTTAATAATGTTTTGTGTGAGAGCTCTTTGACACATGGTTTCAAATATGATGATGTTTTTCTTTTTACCAAAAAATTTTTAAAAAATAGAAGCTATATGTTAACCACCGAGGGCAAAAAAACAATAGAGGCTCTGCCCGATGATTTAGAAGAAAACAATTTTGTTAAGATAAGTGAAAGTACTTTTGTTAACATAAGGCATATAAAAAGCTTTCCCTCTCGTTTTGTTAAAATTACAAACGGCAAATTGATTTATTTAAACTACGAAATGTCTAACGCAGTAAAAAAGGCGTATGCAGCCTTTATTATGAAAAATAAGTAAAACAGCGGGGGCGCAGAATATGACAGAAACACATATAATAATGCGGGTGTTATTTGAGCTTACGGGAACAGTATTTCAACTTTTTGTGTTTACTATGTTCTTTCAAAGCATGTTGGAGGGCTGGCGTTTTAACAATAAGCTGTTAAATTACGGCTCTATTGCTGTTGTTTTTGTGGGCAGAACCGTTGTGCCTTTTATACTTGATTTTTACCATGCTCCGTCAGCATCTAATATAACTGCTGTTTTTACTATAATTACAACTGCTGCGCTGGTTTATTTTCTTTATCAGGGCAAGGTGGGCACCAAGGCCGCACTGGTGGCTCTTTATATGTTCATTGGCATGGGGGCCGAGATTGTAGCTGTTTCTGTTTTGAAGGCGATAACGGGTTTGGATATTACGGCAATCACAGCTGGTATTCCTTATTATATGGCGCAGGCTATAGTTTTTGTTGTGGTATTCCTGTTTATGAAGCTGGCTATCATGTTTAAAATAAGCAAAGGGCGTAAGATAGACCCTATACACAGCTCACTGCTGTTTTTGGTTCCCTTTATAAGTGTAATGTGTATATATTATCTTTATATTTCATATGACAGAATGAAGGATTTACTTTCAACAATAAAAGATTTAGACATAGACACAAGTATCATTGAAGCATTAACCGCAAAAAGCAACAGCTCCAACTGGAGTATAGTGCTTATAATAAGCGGGCTTATGTATGTCAATATTCTAATATTCTTTTTGTTTGATAAAACCTTGGATAGATACGAGCTTGCTGAAAAAGCCCGTTTGCTTAACAAGCACATTGAGCACCAGTCCTCCAGCTATGAAAAGGCCTCAGCCTCATTTATGAACATGCGCTCACTTATTCACGATACTAACAAGCATATGCTTTACATAAAAGAGTGCGCTAAATCGGGAGATACCGCCGAGATTTCTGCCTATGTCAATCTTGTGCTGGATAAGATGGAAACTTCATATTTGAAGGTTTCCAGCGGGAATCCTGTTGTGGATGCTCTGGTTAACAACACACTTGACGTGGCCAACGAGCATAAAATTGCAACCAACCTTAACATCTCCTATCTGGGCAAGGATTTGCCTGTGGACAGGTTTGATTTGTGCATTATATTAGGTAATGTGCTGGATAATGCAGTGGATGCCTGCAAGGCAATATCCCATTCCAGCAATAATTATTTTGACAGATTTATTGATATAAGCATATTTAAAAACGAAACAGCAGTGGTTATAAATGTAAAGAACTCCTGCATTACTGAGCCTAAAAGGGGCATTACAGGCCGTTTTGAAACTACAAAGCTAAGCGGCAGCTCAAAGAACCCACACGGCGTTGGCCTTTATAATATTGAAACAACAGTTGAAAAGTATGACGGCTCGGTTACCACAGATGCAAAAAATCAAACCTTTTCAATTACCTGCATTTTGCCGATTTAGACTTTAGATGTTAGAGCTTAGAGCTTAGAATCCCAAATCTTTAAAATTTCCCTTGCAATCCTTCCAATAATATGGTAAAATAAGCTTATAGGTTAAAATTCAAAGCAGACCTCACACCTCAACACAGGTGCAGCAGAGAGACGGAGCCGCAGGCTGAAAGCTCCGTTTGCAGCTTGGGGTTGCAGCAACACTGCTTTGGTCAAGCTTAATATTTAACACTAAGCGGGCGCATTTGCGCCAATGTGGGTGGCACCGCGGGCTATGCTCGTCCCTCAAGATTTATTTCTTGGGGGCTTTTTTAATTTATTATAGGAACTGCAAATTTTAGACTAAAAACAAGAAAGGACGCAGGAGATTCCGCACAATATTTTATAATGCTTGGTGTGCGGGCTCTCTAGCATATGGTGCTGATATGAAGGAAAACAACCTGGAACGTCTGGCGGAGCTGGCTAAAATTGAATTTTTGCCTGAGGAGCTTGCACGCATGGAAAATGACATGACCTCTATAATAGAGCTTATGGATTCGCTCCGTGACGTGGAGCTTAATGAGGCTTTTGGCGAGGATGAGGTGCTCAGACTTGCAATGCTGCGTGAGGACGCAAGCCTTAAAAGCATGGAAACAGTCCTGCTGGTTTCACAATCCCCTGAGGGTGCAGACTTTTCTATACCAAAGATATTAGAATAAAGAGGTGAGCTTATGACTATAAAAGAATTACGCTGTGCTCTGGATAGCCGTGAAATCTCGGCGGCAGAGCTTACAAAGGGCTATCTTGCGGGTATAGCAGAGCTTAACCCACAGATAGGTGCATATTTGCATGTTAATGAAGAACTTGCTTTAAGTATGGCCGAAAAGGCGCAAAAGCGCATTGATGCGGGAGAATCTGCGCCCCTTACAGGCATACCCATAGGTATTAAGGATTTGCTCTGCACAACAGACATGCCCACCACCTGTGCTTCTAAGCTGCTGGAGGGCTATATCCCGCCCTATGACGCCACTATCATCAGTAATTTGCGTACTCAGGACACCGTTTTAATAGGCAAAATTAACATGGATGAGTTCGCCATGGGCTCATCTAACATGAATTCGGGCTACTTCCCTGTTAAAAATCCCTATGATTTAAACAGAGTGCCCGGCGGCTCAAGCGGCGGCAGTGCGGCGGCAGTTGCGGCTAACCTCTGTGCGGGTGCGCTGGGCTCGGATACAGGCGGCTCTATCAGGCAGCCCGCCTCCTTTTGCGGAGTTACAGGCTTAAGGCCTACCTATGGCCTTGTCTCCCGCTTTGGCTGTGTGGCTTTTGCCTCCTCTCTTGATCAGGTTGGCCCGCTGGCGCAATCTGCGGAGGACTGCGGCATTATATTAGATGCCATTGCAAGCTATGACCCTAAGGAGATGACCTCTGCACGCGAGCGCAGCGGCAGGCCTGCTACAGACTCCCTAAAGGGGCTTAAGCTGGGCCTTATTGAGGAGCTTATGGGCAGCGATGTAGAGGCGCAGACAAAGTCCGCCGTAGAGGCTGCTGCAAGGTGGTATGAGGCTCAGGGCGCAATTGTGGAAAGAATAAGCCTGCCTATGCTTAAATACGGCGTGCCGGCTTACTATTTAATTTCGGCCGCAGAGGCCTCGGCAAACCTCTCCCGCTTTGACGGTGTGCGCTATGGACAGCGCAGCAAAAGCTACACAGACTATCAAAGCATAGTAGAAAAAACCAGAGGCGAGGGCTTTGGCTGGGAGGTTAAAAGGCGCATTCTGCTGGGCGCATATGCGCTGTGCTCCGGCTACTATGATGCCTATTACAAAAAGGCTGTACAGCTTGCCCATGTGGTGCGTGAGGAGTACAGAAAGGCTCTGGAGCAGTTTGACGCTCTGCTTTCGCCTGTTTCGCCTGATGTGGCCTTCCGCTTTGACAACGCCCCCACAGACCCTGCACAGGGCTATATTGCGGACATATGCACAGTCAGCGCACCCCTTGCAGGCTTGCCAGCACTCTCTACTCCCTGCGGCTATAACAGTGAGGGTATGCCTATAGGTTTAATGATTACAGGCAAACGCTTTGATGATAAATTTATCCTCTCACTTGCAAGCCATTATGAAAGGGAATTTAAAAAGATACCGGCGGAGGTAAGGGCATGAAATACACAACTGTTATCGGCCTTGAAATACATGCCGAATTGAAGACTAAATCCAAGATATTCTGCTCCTGCGAAAATTCCTTTGGCGACGAGCGGAATACCCGTTGCTGTCCTGTTTGCACGGCACTGCCCGGCTCTCTGCCCTCCCTTAACCGTGAGGCGGTAGAGATGACCATAGCTGCAGGCCTTGCCTTGGGCTGCGAGATTGCCCCCATTGCAAAGTGGGATAGGAAGAACTACTTCTACCCCGATTTGCCCAAGGCCTATCAGATTTCGGAGTTGTACGCACCTATCTGCATTGGGGGCGGACTTAGCATAAACGGGCGGGCTATCCGCCTTAACCACATCCATCTTGAGGAGGATGCAGGAAAGCTGGTGCATCAGGGAGTTAAAACCTTTCTTGATTACAACCGTGCAGGTGTGCCCCTTATAGAGATAGTAACAGAGCCTGACATGCGCTCCCCTGAGGAGGCCGCCGCCTTTGTTGAAAAGGTGCGCCGAACTCTGGTTTATATTGGGGTTTGCGACGGCAGAATGGAGCAGGGCAGCCTGCGCTGTGATGCTAACATTTCAATTATGCCAGAGGGCAGCGAGGTTTTGGGCACAAGAACCGAGATTAAAAACCTTAACAGCTTCCGCTTTATTAAGAGTGCCATTGAATATGAGGTTAAGCGGCAAATGGAGGTTTTAGGCGACGGTGAAAAGGTAATTCAGGAGACAAGGCGTTATGACGCACAGTGCGGCGAGACATTTTCTATGCGCTCTAAAGAGAATGCGCATGATTACCGCTACTTCCCCGACCCTGACATCCCACCTGTGCTTATCTCCCGTGAGGACGCAGCACGCATAGGCGAGAGACTGCCTGAGCTGCCTGAGGCACGTTTGGAGCGTTATACAAAGGAATTTGGCCTGAGTGAGGTGGACGCAGAGACTATTCTTGCAGAGCAGCGTATATCTGACTATTATGACACTGCCATCAAGCTTGGCGCAGAGCCAAGGGTGGCGGCAAACTCCATAAAGGGCGAGCTTATGCGCTGCCTTAACACCGCCCAAAGCAAGGGGGAAATCCCCGTTGCAGCCGAGGATTTTGTAAAGGTGATAAACCTTGCCGCTCAGGGTAAAATAAGCCAGAACGGCCTAAAAAAGGCCATTGCCGTTATGTTTGAAGAGGGCAAGGATGCCGAGACTGTAATAAAAGAGCAAAACCTCATGATAAGCGAGGATTTAGAGCTTGTTGCCTCTGTAATTGAAGAGGTGCTAAAGCAGAATCCTGCGCCCTTGGCACAGTATAAGAGCGGTGATACAAAGGTTTTGGGCTTTTTCATGGGGCAGTGCTCCAAGGTCTTAAAGGGCAAGGCGCACCCGAAGACGATTCAGGATTTGCTTAAGAAAGCCTTGGACAATGCATAATTCGTAATGCATAATTAAGCACCGCTTTGAACGGTAGGGGCAGACCTATGTGTCTGCCAAGACTACCATAAAATGCCCGCCATTGGGCAGACACATAGGTCTGCCCCTACTACCTTGTAAGGATTAAAATTTTAGGGTTCGTAGGGGTCGTGGCTTGCCTGACCCAAGATGCGTGTGTGGATAGAACGGGTCAGGCAAGCCGTGACCCCTACGAACCCTTCAATCAAAATTTGCGCAGCAAATTCACCACAATTTTCAATTTTCAACTTTCAATTTTTAAAGCCTTCCCACGGTTTACGAGTGACCAAACCGTTTTATAAACACACTCAATACAAAACATGGAGGAAAACATGGATAAACTATTAAAATTACTGGATGAAAACGCAAAATATTCCAACGAGGAATTAGCTCTTATTTTGGGCACAACACAGGAGGCTGTGGCCTCTGCCATTGAAAAATATGAGCGTGAGGGCGTAATTAAGGGCTACAAGGCCATTATAAACTGGGAAAAGGCCGATGCAAAGGAGCTTGTAACCGCCCTTATTGAAATTAAGGTTACACCCCGCAAGGCCACAGGCTTTGACGAGATTGCAAGGGACATTATGTCCTTTGACGAGGTAGAGAGCGTGTACCTTATGTCCGGAGGCTTTGACCTCTGCGCTATAGTTAACGGCCGCACCTTTAGGGAGGTTGCTCTGTTTGTCTCACAGCGGCTTGCTCCGCTGGATTCAGTCCTCTCTACAGCCACACATTTTGTGCTCTCCCGCTATAAGGATAACGGGGTTATTCTCTGCGATGAGCCCGTTGATGAGAGGGGCAGTGTTCTGTGATAGATTATGAAAATATTCTTGATAAAAAAGCCAGAGATATAAAGCCCTCCGGCATACGCAAATTCTTTGATATAGCAAGTGAGATGAAGGACGTTATCTCGCTCTCTATAGGTGAGCCGGATTTTTCCACTCCCTGGCATGTACGTCAGGCGGGCATACAATCGCTGGATAAGGGCAAAACCTGGTATTCCCCAAACAAGGGCTTTTCAGAGCTTAGAGCCTCGGTGTGCGAATATTTTAACCGCCGCTTCGGCGTCTCCTTTGATAAGGATACCGAGACACTTATAACCGTGGGCGGTTCTGAGGCCATAGATTTAATGATACGCTCACTTATAGGCGAGGGGGACGAGGTGCTAATTCCCGACCCCTCCTTTGTGGCCTATGAGCCTATAACAAAAATAGTGGGCGGCGTGGCTGTCTCTGTTCCAACAAGGGAGGAGGACTCCTTCCGCTTAACCGCCGAGGATTTAAAAAGCAAGATAACTCCCAAAACTAAGCTGCTTATACTGCCTTACCCCAACAATCCAACAGGAGCAGTAATGCGCCGCAGCCACTTAGAGGCCATTGCGGAGGTTTTGCGGGGCACTAACATTCTGGTTCTCTCAGATGAGATTTATGGCGAGCTAACCTATGGCAGTGAAAGACATGTCAGCTTTGCCTCTATTGAGGGTATGCGGGAGAGAACTGTGGTGGTAAGCGGATTTTCAAAGGCCTTTGCCATGACAGGCTGGCGTTTGGGCTATGCCCTTGGACCTGAGCCTATCATAGCCGTTATGACTAAGCTGCATCAGTTCGCTATCATGTGTGCCCCTACAACAGCCCAATATGCGGCCATAGAGGCCATGCAAAACGGCGATGATGATATAGAGCATATGCGAGGTGAATACGATTCCCGCCGCCGCCTTATTGTAGACGGCTTTCGCAAGCTGGGCTTTTCCTGCTTTGAGCCGGAGGGGGCATTTTACATATTCCCCTGCATCAAGCACACAGGCTTAAGCTCAGATAAGTTTTGCGAAAGGCTGCTTAACGAAAAGCACGTGGCGGTTATCCCAGGCAACGCCTTCGGCGAAAGCGGAGAGGGCTACATCAGGGTTTCATATTCATATTCATTAAAGCATATTAACGAGGCCTTAAAACGTATTAAGGAATTTATGGAGGAAGAAAGGAAGAGATAGTCGAGATATGGACATACGGGTTCATGCCAACGCCAAAATCAACCTTACGCTGGATGTCATAGACAAGCGTAAGGACGGGTATCATTTGGTTGAAATGCTAATGCAGTCTGTAGATTTGCAGGATACTGTGCATATCACCCTTAATGATGAAGAGAGCGGCATTTTTGTGCAATGCAATAAATCAAATCTGCCCTTAGACCAAAGCAACATAGCTGCCAGAGCGGCCAAGGCCTTTTTTGAGGCCGCCGGAATTGAAAATTACTATGGAGTGCAAATTAAAATAAAAAAGAGAATACCCATAGCTGCGGGTTTAGCAGGCGGCAGTGCCGACGGAGCTGCTGTTATTTGGGGTTTGAACAAGCTGCTAAAAACAGAGCTTGACGAGGCCGAACTCTGCCGTATAGGTGAAGCTGTGGGCGCAGATTTGCCCTTTTGCATAAGGGGCGGCACTATGCTGGCAAGCGGCACGGGCACTATTTTAGACCCGCTGCCAAGTATGCCCTCCTGCTATTTTGTTATAGCAAAGCCTGACTTTTCCGTTGCTACTAAAGAGGCATATGCAAGGATAGACGAGGGCTTGGAGGAGAGTGTTCGCCCCAACGCAGAGGAGGCCTCAGCGGCCATTTGCGGCGGCAAGCTTAAGCTGTTAGCGGGGCTGCTGGGCAATGTTTTTGAGTCTGTGCTGCCTGAGGAGCACAGAGCTACAGTGGAGCATATCAAGCAAATAATGCTTGAAAACGGTGCTCTTGGCGCATGTATGAGCGGCAGCGGCCCTGCTGTGTTTGGAATATTTGAGGATGAGCCTGAGGCCAAGCAATGCGAGGATGCCCTTGAAAATGAATTTGACGAGGTGTTCCTCTGCAAGCCTGCGGAAACAGGGCTGATTGAGGTATAAATCATTGTTTAAAACGTTGATAAAGGCCATTCTGGCCGGTGTGTTCATAGCTCTTGGGGGCGTGATATACCTTGCCGTTGAAAATCATTATATAGGCTCTTTGCTTTTTGCAACGGGGCTTTATTCTGTTTTGGTGTTTGAACTTAGCCTGTACACAGGCAAGGCAAGCAATTTAACAGAGCAGGGCATATCCTATGCCCTGGAGCTGGCCGTTATACTTGCAGGCAATCTTATAGGCACACTGGCGGTGGGCTTTGTGGTGCAGTATACAAGAACCTTTGCCAAATTCACCGCACTTGAGGGTCTTGTTAAAGCAAAGCTGGAGGACACGCCCCTTAGTATATTCATACTGGCCATTTTGTGCGGTATGGTAATGTACACAGCGGTAACTCTGTATAAAAAGAGCGTCAACCCTGTGGGAGTGTTTGTATGCGTGCCTCTGTTTATTTTAACGGGCATGGAGCACTGCATTGCAAACATGTTCTACTTCACAGCCGCAAACGCATGGAGCGTGCACACGGTGGTGTTTATGCTTGTTATGATAGCCGGAAATGCCGTGGGATGCAATTTGATTCCGCTTTGCTGCAAGATGCAAGAAGCAAGAGGTAAGAGGTAAGAATACCCAAAAATCAGCCCTGTAAAAGCGATTCGAAACTATTATCTATTATCTAAGCCCCTTGGCTCCCTCCGAGAGGGAGGCAGGTTACGGCGTGAATTTAAAGCTACTTTAATAAACATTTGCGCAGCAAATCACCACAATTATACATTATGCATTATAAATATTAATTAAAATAAAAGGGGTTCACTATGTCAAATAAAATAAGAACACGCTTCGCTCCCTCGCCTACAGGCTACATGCATGTGGGCAATTTGCGCACGGCTCTGTACGCCTATCTTATCAGCAAAAACGCAGGCGGTGATTTCATTCTGCGTATAGAGGACACCGACCAAGAACGCTATGTTGAGGGCGCAGTAGATATAATCTACAGCACCATGCAGCAGACAGGCCTGCTCTGGGACGAAGGACCTGATAAGGGCGGCGAATACGGCCCTTACATACAGTCACAGCGGCAGGGGCTCTATCTGGAATACGCACAAAAGCTCTGCGAATTAGGAGGAGCTTACTATTGCTTCTGCAACAAAGAACGGCTGGAGGCCATGAAGGAGCAGGAGGGCGGCATAGCTAAATATGACGGCCTCTGCCGCAGCATACCCCTTGCACAGGCACTTGAGAGAGTGGCCGCAGGGGAGGCCTTTGTAATAAGGCAGAAGATGCCCACAGAGGGCGAAACCTCCTTTGATGATGCGGTTTTTGGCCATATCTCCATTGAAAACAGCGAGCTTGAGGACCAAATTCTTATTAAGAGTGACGGCTTGCCAACCTATAATTTTGCAAATGTTATAGATGACCATCTAATGGCCATTACCCATGTGGTGCGGGGCTCGGAATACCTCACCTCAACCCCTAAATATAACCTGCTGTATCAGGCCTTTGGTTGGGCTCCTCCCGAGTATATCCACTGCCCCCCTGTTATGAAGGATGCGCAAAACAAGCTCTCTAAGCGCAACGGAGATGCCTCCTATCAGGATTTAATGACCAAGGGCTATCTCTCGGCTGCCGTGATAAATTATATTGCATTGCTGGGCTGGAGCCCTAAGGGCGAGCGGGAGAAGTTCAGCCTAAACGAGCTTGCGGAGGCCTTTGATATATCGGGGATTTCCAAGTCTCCCGCTATATTTGATGGCGAAAAGCTCCGCTGGCTGAATGCGGAATATCTCCGTGAGCTTAGCCCCGAGGAGTTCCACCAAACCGCACTGCCCTTTATACGTGAGGGCACGCAAAAGGCGCAGGATACCGCCCTTATTGCGGCTTGTCTGCACCAAAGGACGGAGATACTCTCTGAAATCCCCGCTCAGCTTGATTTTATCGACAGTCAGTTTGACTACACGTCTGAAATATTTGTTAATAAAAAGTCTAAGTCCGGAGCAGAGAGCTCCAAGCTCATGCTGGAAAGGGCTATACCGGTGCTGGAGGCTCTGCCCCAGTGGACACAGGAGGACATACACGAGGCTCTGATTAACCTAGCCGCAGAGCTGGAGGTTAAAAACGGACTGCTGATGTGGCCTGTAAGAGTGGCCGTCTCCGGCAAGCTAGTAACCCCGGGCGGTGCTGTGGAGGTCTTAGGCATGGTAGGGCGAGAGGAGAGCTTAAGCAGGCTTAAGCTGGGGTTGGGGAAGCTTTTTTAATTCGTAATGCGTAATTAATAATGCGTAATTAAAGGTGAATTTGCTGCGCAAATTTAAATAAAAGGCGTTGGGCTGCGACTGAGCGAATTCTTGCATCTTACCTCTTGCCTCTTGCATCTAGTTGACATTACGCCTACGTTTATGGTACAATTAGATTCACACTAAAATCGGTTTGCCGCCTGCTGTTTAAGGAGGGAAAGGGTATGCTTCTATCTTGGATTCTCAACGATATTACGGCCAAAACGCCGCCGCCTCAAGGAGTTCAGCACATTCCGGCAAAAACAAACTACCGTGCATTTATTAAATTTTCTTGGATAGCCATTCTGGCTTTGCAGGGTATGCTGGCACTGTGCATGGTGCCTCATGTTATTGAATCAAGACATAGCTATATATTTGGTACAGTAGAATATGTGCCTGTTGATTTACTCGGCTTGCTCATTGGAGTTTTAGTGGACGGTATGAGCATGAAGGGTGCGCTCATTGGCGTGGGCCTCTCAACGGCCTATGTTGCCTTAAATGCGCTTTGCATAGCCAGAAGAAGGGTTATTCTGCCTATAATAAGCTTGGTGATTTGCGGCGGACTTTTGGGGCTTCTCCTGCTTTTTATAATACAAGATGCAGGGCGTTGGGGAGTTTCTTATGAAGGTGTGCTACGCTGTGCATCTTTTCTCTGGCCTTATTTTGCCCTGTTTGCAGTTACGCTTATAGGCGTTGTTAATATATTTAAAGAGCGCAGGTTTTTGAAGGATGTGAGCATTTGCGAAACCTCTATTTAATGCACCTGAAACCCCTGTTGCAAGGGTAATAGACGGCTTGCTTGAGCCTATTCTGCCGGAACGCCTGCCCCTTTTCCTCAAGCGCACAGGGGACGTTAAGGCCTGGCTGGAGGGCCGTGCAATAGACAGTCACCGCACTAACTCCCGCCTGCTCAAAAAGGCCTTGCGTCTTGCTCACAGAGATGATTTAAGCACGGTTCTGGCCGTAAATGCGGCCATTATAACCGATGCTTATTGGGTTAAGCCCTTGGAGGATACCTCCCTCTGCTACAGCGAGGTGCGCTTTACTGTAAATAGCTTTGATGAGCTTGCTCTTACGGGCAGCTTTAACTCATTTAATCAGCCCCCCGGCCGAACCCCCGAGCTTACCAACACGGGCAGCTTTGAAAAGTGCTGGAGATTTTGCAATGGCAAGTGGTGGATGTACAAAAGCGGCAGCTCTGCGGAGCTGTTCTCTGAGCTGTGCATATATCATATAGGCAGAGCATTGGGCTTCCCTATGGCTCATTATGAGGCTGAGGGAGCGTATATAAAGATCTTGGATTTTACCGACAACGCAAGTGTGGATTTTGAACCCGCTGCGGGCATAATAGGAGATGAATCTGATTATATCAAGATATATGAGGCTCTGCGGGCACTTAACGCAGAGCTTGCAGCCTTGAGAGGCTGAAATCAATTGACAGTTGAAAATTGAAAGTTGAAAATTATGGCAGATGAGAGATATGCAGTCAAAAACAAACTACAACACATACATCAAAATTTCATGGATTTCTATTTTAGCTTTGCAGGGTATATTGTCGCTGTGCACCATAATCGGCTTTGCAACTACAATAGAGGATGGCAAGAGCTTCCTGCCTGACATAGACTATCTTCCGCTCGATTGGCTGGGGTTAGCGTTTGGAAGCATGTTTCTGCAATGGGGCAGGGTAAACTATGCTTTTTGTGGCTGCGTAATTTCTGCTGCTTATATTGCCCTAAATGCGCTTTGCATAGCCAAAAGAAAGGTTGTGCTGCCAATAATAAGCCTGATAATCTGCGGCTTGTTTTTGGGACTTATGCTGTTGTTCATGGTGGCAGCATTTATTTTGAATGATATTAACTTGCTTAAAGAATTTCTGCCCGCAATAGGTGCTGTATGGCCTTATTGTGCCATGTTTGCAGCAATGCTTATAGGCGTTATCAATGCATTAAAAGTACGCAGGTTTTCAAATACTTGACAGTTAAAAATTTAAAATTGAAAGTTATATTAGGTGAACTATGAAGTCAAAAATAAACTATAAAGCATACATCAAAATTTCATGGATTTCTATTTTGGCTTTGCAGGGTATATTGTCGCTGTGCACCATAATCGGCTTTGCAATTAAAGATAAAGACAGCTTATTCCCTAGCATAGACTATCTGCCGGTGGATTTTCTGGGGTGCTCTTTGGCATCTAATTTTGAATGGATTTATTTAGGGTTCATAATTTCGGCGGGGTTTGTTGCTCTCAATGCGATTTGCATAGCCAAAAGAAGGGTTGTTTTTCCTACAATAAGCTTACTGATTTATGGCTCGTTTTTATTGCTTGTGCCTGTGGGCATAATATTAGAGATTACTGCTTGCACGATACAGGAGGCTGTGCTCCTTGAAGACTGGTTGCCTGATGTAGTTTCTATAGTGCCATATGCCGCCCTGTTTGCAGCCACCCTTGTCGGCGTTATCAATATATCCAAGCTTAAATCAATTGAAAGTTGAAAGTTATGGCAGGTGAGAATCATGCAGTCAACAGTAAATTACAGAGCACACATTAAATTTTCATGGATAGCTATTTTGGTTTTGCAGGTTATTATGACCTTGGGCACAGTTATCCATATTATTGCAGAGGACATAGATGATATTACTGCGATAGACTATCTTCCAGCAGATCTGCTGAGCGGTTTATTCAGCGGCATTTTAGATGCCTCACCTCTAGGAGATTTTTTGTGCATAGCGAGCTCTGCCGCTTTTGTTGTGCTCAACGCCCTCGCCATTAAAAAGAGAAAAGTAGGTCTTCCTATAATCAGCCTTTGCTTATGCGGCTTGCTGTGGGTGCTCCTTATTGTTGTTGTGATAATCATCCGTGGGCCTACAGACTTTTATGCGGAAGATTTTTGGATTTTTTGTGCTATCCTCTGGCCGTACATTGCCCTATTTACCGTCACCCTAATAGGTGTTATAAATATATTAAAAGAGCACGAATTTTTAAAAAGCGTTAACCAATTGGGTGTCCCTCAAAAGCCGTAGGGGCAAACCTATGTGTCTGCCCAGATTACCACAAAATGCCCGTCTTAGGGCAGATACATAGGTCTGCACCTACTTCTAAAAAACAATAAATCTCCGAAAGGAAATCAAATATTATGCCCGAAGAAATTAAAAACTTTATCCACAGCTTTATAGAGGAGGACATAGCCCCAAACGGCCAATTTGAGGGGCAGACTATACACACACGCTTTCCTCCCGAGCCAAACGGCTATCTTCACATTGGCCACGCCAAGGCCATTTGCATAGATTTTGGCACAGCCGAAAGATACGCCGGCATTTGCAACCTCCGCATGGACGATACCAACCCCGACAAAGAGGATGTGGAGTACGTAGACGCAATCAAGGAGGACATCCAGTGGCTGGGCTTTGATTGGGAGGATCGGTTCTATTTTGCCTCTGATTATTTTGAGAGGATGTACAGCTTTGCCCTTGAGCTTATACAAAAGGGTTTGGCCTATGTCTGCCAGCTTAACGCCGAGCAAATGCGTGAAAAGCGTGGCGATTTAAGCACTCCTGCACAGAGCCCATACCGCGAAAGGCCTGTCGATGAGAGCCTCGATTTGTTCAAGTGCATGAGAGCAGGGGAGTTCCCCGACGGCGCAATGACACTCCGTGCAAAAATCGACCTTGCCAGTGGCAATTTTAACATGCGTGACCCCGTTATCTACCGCATAAATCACGCCAGACATCACCGCACAGGAGATGCCTGGTGCATCTATCCAATGTACGATTACGCCCACCCAATTGAGGATGCGCTGGAGGGGATTACACACTCCCTCTGCTCCCTTGAGTTTGAGGACCACAGGCCTCTTTATGACTGGGTGAAGAATAATATAAGCTGTCCGGCCAAGCCAAGGCAGATTGAATTTGCCCGTTTAGGCATAGATTACACCGTAATGAGCAAGCGCAAGCTGCGTCTGCTGGTGGAGGGCGGCAGGGTTTCCGGCTGGGATGATCCCCGTATGCCCACCCTCTGCGGGTTGCGCCGCAGGGGCTACACCCCCGCATCTATCCGCAATTTTTGCGAGCGCATAGGCGTGGCTAAAAATTCCAGCACAGTTGAATTCGCCTTTCTTGAGCACTGCCTGCGTGAGGATTTAAACGCCCACGCACAGCGTGTAATGGCTGTTCTTGACCCTGTCAAGCTGATTATCACCAACTATCCTGAGGGACAGAGCGAGGATTTTCAGGTGGAAAACAACCCCGAAAATCCAGAGGACGGCTTCCGCACTATCACCTTCTCCCGTGAGCTGTGGATAGAGCGTGAGGACTTTATGGAAGAACCTCCAAAGAAGTATTTCAGGCTGTTCCCTGAAAATCTGGTGCGCCTTAAAACCTCATATGTAGTAAAATGCACAGGCTGCAAAAAGGATGAAAACGGCAATGTAACCGAGGTTTACGCCGAATACGACCCCGCAACCAGAGGCGGCAACGCCCCTGAGGGCGTAAAGGTGCGCGGCACTATACACTGGGTGGACGCAAACAACGCCCTAGATGCCGAAATCCGCCTGTATTCCAACCTTTTCACCGACGCCGAGCCTGACGCCGCCGAAAAGAATTTTCTTGAGTTAATCAACCCCGATTCACTTAAAATTCTTGCAAATGCCAAGGTTGAAGCGGGCTTAAAGGGCATAAAAGCACCCGCCAGCTTTCAGTTTTTGCGCACGGGGTATTTCTGTGTAGACAGCAAGGATTCTACAGAGGCAAAGCCTGTGTTTAACAGAGCGGTGGAGTTGAAGGGTAGCTTTAAGGCGAAATAACGGAAAGGTCTAATATAGATGAAGAAACTACTGCTAAAAATTAGTTTATTTGCTCTTGCTTTTGTTTTGCTTGTTAGCCCTGCGGGTGTGGTTGGCTTAGCAGAGGCCGGCGATATTGAGGTGAGTGCTGATTTTTCTTATACTGTTAGCAACCAAGAGGTAACGATTGTCAGGTATGATGAAAACTGCACGGTGGTGGATATACCGGAAACTGTAAAGGGGTATCCCGTAGTTGCAATTGGGTATGGAGCTTTTTATAACTGCAAAAATCTAAGTGAAATAAATTTGCCTGAAAGCTTAAGGATAATTGAAGATAGTGCCTTTTCAGGATGCTCATCTTTAACAAGCATAAACATCCCAAAGAATGTAACATATGTTGAGTCTTATGCATTTGGCGGGTGTACCTCGTTAGCCGGCATAAATGTAAGCGAAGAAAACCCTGCGTTTGCAAGTATTGATGGTGTGCTTTATTGCAAAAATCTTTATACCACAGTTATACTGTCCTTTTGCCCTCAGGCAAAAACAGGAAGTGTAACCATTCCCGAAGGGGTAGATTTAATTGCAAGCGGTGCATTTTTTAGGTGTCAATATATAACGGATATATCTATACCAAATGGTACAAGATTCATTGGAAGTGAAGCATTTTACGCCTGCACTGCTTTAACAGAGCTAGTGATTCCCGATAGTGTAAAAACCATAGGCTATGGCGCATTTTCTGAGTGTATTGCTTTAAAAAGTGTAACCCTTCCCCAAAGCATAAACAGCATTGATGGGTATGCATTTGTAAACTGCCCGCAGCTTACAATATATGGGTATGAAGGCAGCTACGCACAAAAATATGCAAGCTCACACGGCATTCCCTTTTTCACACTTTTTTCAGTCACCAAAATTAATATATCTCCTGACAGTTCTCCCAAGCAGGGCGTCCCCCTCACCTTCACAGCCGAATCTGGCGGAGGCCAGCCCTACAAGGAGTATTTCGCATATATCCTTAAGGACGGGGCTGTTTGCCAAAAGTATTTGGCCTTTAGCAATCCTGTTTTTAATTTTACTCCCGAAGAAAAAGGCTTATATCAGTTAAAAGTTTATTGCGTTGACGGCTCAAATACAATGGTTGCCAATACCCTGGCTTTTTACGTTATTTAACTTTATTAAAGTGCTGCATAGGCAGCTTTACAAAACATCTACTCTGAAAGGAAGCACAAACCATGAAAGAAAAGCAAACAGATTCCGAAATCCAAGCCAAGCAAAAAGCCCTTGAAACTGCGCTGGCTCAAATAGAAAAGGCATACGGCAAGGGCGCAGTTATGAAGCTGGGCGAAAACCGAGGCATGAGCGTGGATTTTATACCCACAGGCTCGCTCTCGCTGGATATAGCCCTTGGTATAGGCGGCCTGCCCCGAGGCCGTATAGTGGAGATGTACGGCCCAGAATCCTCAGGTAAAACTACATTGGCTCTGCACTGCATAGCTCAGGCGCAAAAGGCCGGAGGCTTAGCGGCGTTTATAGACGTTGAGCACGCCCTTGACCCCGTTTATGCCGACGCTCTGGGCGTGGATATAGATTCACTGCTGGTATCTCAGCCGGATGGCGGCGAGCAGGCTCTTGAGATTGCCGAAAAGCTGATAAGCTCAGGCGCAATAGATGTTATTGTAATCGACTCCGTTGCAGCACTTGTGCCCAAGGCCGAAATTGACGGCGACATGGGTGCAAGTCATGTTGGCTTGCACGCAAGGCTTATGTCACAGGCACTGCGCAAGCTGGCGGGCATTATAGGCAAATCCAACTGTATAGCAATCTTTATTAATCAGCTGCGTGAAAAGGTTGGCATAGTTTATGGCAATCCTGAGGTTACAACAGGCGGACGAGCCTTAAAATACTACTCCTCTGTGCGCATAGACATACGCAGAATTGAGGCTATCAAGAACGGCACAGAGCTTATCGGCTCACGCACCCGTGCAAAGGTGGTTAAGAATAAGATAGCTCCGCCCTTCCGTGAGGCTGAGTTTGATATTATGTACGGCAAGGGTATCTCACGCACAGGCGAGCTGCTGGATTTAGCTGTAAAGTTTGAAATAGTTAAAAAGAGCGGCTCCTGGTTCTCTTATAAAGAGGAGAGGCTGGGGCAGGGCAGAGATAACATAAAGGTGTATTTTGAGGAGCATCCGGACTTAGCCGCAGAGGTTGAAAAGGAGCTTGTGGAGGAGATGTCCAAGGCCAAGGCCAGCGTGCAGGCAAAGGCCGCAGCAAAGGCAGATACAGTGTCCGCAGCACCCGCAGCCGAGCCGGAGGTAAAGGAAAAGCCCAAGCCAAAGGCAAGGGCGGCAGCTTCTGCCGATATTGATATTGTGGTAGATGACGATTGATTCAATGTATAATTGATAATGTATAATGCATAATTAATGCGTAATTCGGAATGCGTAATTCGTAATTAATGGCGAATTTGCGCAGCAAATTTTGATTAAAAAGTAGGGGAGACCGCCTCGGTCGCCCGCAGACTGGGCGGGAGGTGAGAGAGCGGGGAGAGTGTTACGTTTCTATCGCCCATCTGACGTGCGTCATTGCGAGCACCGCTGAGCTTGAGTTTACCATGCGATTACAAGTGCGAAGCAATCCAGTGCACTAAGCCCATGTGCCGCTGTGAAGCGTCTGGCCAGGGTTCACTGGATTGCTTCGCACACCACGCCTTTCGATTATTTCAGTTTGGTTGCGTGCTCGCAATGACGCAACTTTTATGGTTTTAGGATTACTGGTGCAACGCTGTAGGCTTGTTTTGCAGCTTTTCTGCCCAATCTGCGGTACGGGCAAACCCCTACTAACCCTTTAATCAAAATTTGCGCAGCAAATTCACCATTAATTACGCATTACGCATTGAAAAAGACATATGTAAACTTCTTATTAACATATCAGATCACCTACAAAGCCCATGTCTTAGCCGTTTTTAGCCTGTAAAAGACCGCCTTAAATCACACGAAATTTGACTTTTTTCTTGAAATATGCTACAATATAACTCTGAATTGGGCATCTTAAAAAACGGGTAGGGGCACGGCACGCCGTGTCCCTATGGCTTTTTAGATAACTACTATACCAGTATAATACTTAGGAGGAATTGGATTTGGAAATCAAAAATCTTTCAAAAAATGAGCTTTTATCGCTCAAAGAGGAACTCAGCGCACAATACGGGGCTTTTAAGGCTCAGGGGCTTGCTTTGGATATGTCAAGGGGTAAACCAGGCAAGGATCAGCTTGACCTCTCCCAGCCCCTTCTGGATGAGCTTAACAGCGGCTCTGACATTCGCTGTGAGGGCGGCACAGACTGCCGCAATTACGGCATAGTTGACGGTATCCCCGAGGCTAAAAGGCTGTTTGCACAGCTCTTTGGACTGGATACAGATGAGGTTCTTATAGGCGGGAACTCCAGCCTTAACATGATGTTCGATACCATCGCTCAGGCCATGGTCAGCGGAGTTGGCGGCAGTGAGCCTTGGCTCAAGCAGGGCGATGTTAAATTCCTGTGCCCCGCCCCGGGCTACGACAGGCACTTTGCTATCTGCGAGTATTTCGGTATCCAAATGATAAGCGTCCCTATGAAGGAGACAGGCCCCGACATGGATGTTGTGGAAAGGCTTGCGGCCTCCGACCCCTCAATTAAGGGCATTTGGTGCGTCCCCAAGTACTCAAACCCTCAGGGCATTACATATTCTAAGGAGACAGTGCAGCGGTTTGCTGCCTTAAAGCCGGCGGCTGCGGACTTCCGCATCTTCTGGGATAACGCCTACTGTGTGCACCAGCTCTTCGGCGAGGACGAGCAGCTCCTCAACCTTATAAATGAGGCCAAAAAGTACGGCAATGAGGATAGGGTTTACATGTACTACTCCACCTCAAAAATCACCTTCCCCGGAGCCGGAGTTGCTGGTATGGCCGCATCAAAGGCCAATTTAAATGAGATTAAAAAGCGTTTGACTATTCAAACTATAGGTCACGATAAGCTAAACCAACTGCGTCATGTGCGCTATCTAAAGGATTTAGAGGGCCTCAAGGCACAAATGGAGAAGCAGGCAGTTATTCTCCGCCCCAAATTTGAGGCCGTGCTGAGCATACTCAAAAGCGAGCTGGGCGGCACAGGCATAGCCTATTGGACAGAGCCTAAGGGCGGCTACTTTGTAAGTGTGGATGTAGAGCAGGGCACGGCAAAGCGTGTGGTTCAGCTCTGCAAGGAGGCGGGCGTGGTGCTCACCGGAGCGGGCGCAACCTTCCCCTATGGCAAAGACCCGCTGGACAGGAACATAAGAATAGCTCCCACCTTCCCCCCTGTAAGCGAGCTGGAAACAGCCATGCAGTTGTTTTGTATATGTGCAAAGCTGGCGGCTGTTGAAGGGTATTTGGGGGAGTGAGAGGCACTGTAATGCTGCATGGAGGGCTTGTTTAAAAAGTTTTGCGAGAGCAAGCTTTTTAGGTGGATATAATAGAGCCGCTATTAGAGCCGTGAGGGCAAGCTTACTCCTCACCCAAACCCTAAAAAACCGCACAAAATTGTTAACTAAATATAAACAAATCCTAAGCCGTTTGCAAAGCCGCTAATTTTATGCTATAATATAAGGCAGAATTTTCGAAAGGGAGTTATACAAATGTATCCTGATATGATTGATACCATAGGCTTTGTCGGCCAAACCGACAGCGAGGTCTCTAATGCAATGAATTTGGAGCTCGGCCGCCAAAGGCGGAATTTGGAGCTTATCGCCTCCGAAAACTTGGTTTCGCCCGCCGTTATGGCGGCTATGGGCAGTGTTTTAACCAATAAATATGCCGAGGGCTACCCGGGCAAGCGTTATTACGGCGGCTGTCAGTGCGTTGATGTGGTTGAGGAAATCGCCCGCAAGCGTGCCTGTGAGCTCTTTGGAGCAGAGCACGCCAACGTTCAGCCCCACTCAGGTGCTCAGGCCAATTTGGCGGCCTATTTTGCACTGCTTCAGCCCGGAGATACCGTAATGGGCATGAATCTGGCAGAGGGTGGACATCTCACCCACGGCTCACCTGTTAATATGTCCGGCGCATATTATAATTTTGTGGCATATGGTGTAGACCCCGAGACACATGTAATTGACTATGATAAGGTGGCAAAGCAGTCCGAGGAGGTCAAGCCGAAGATGATAGTGGCGGGTGCTTCCGCCTATTGCAGAACCATAGATTTTGCACGCTTTTCTGAGATAGCCAAGAGCGTAGGTGCATACTTCCTAGTGGATATGGCGCACATCGCAGGTCTTGTTGCCGCCGGAGTTCACCAGAGCCCCATTCCCTATGCGGACATAGTAACCTCCACCACCCACAAGACCCTCAGAGGTCCCAGAGGCGGCCTGATTCTGTGCGGCGAGGCTCTTGCCAAGCAAATAGATAAGTCTATCTTCCCGGGCACACAGGGCGGCCCTCTAATGCACACCATAGCCGCTAAGGCCGTGTGCTTTGGCGAGGCACTCAAGCCGGACTTCAAGCAGTATGGCAAGCAGATAGTGGCCAATGCGGCGGCTCTTGCCAAGGGCTTTATAAGCAGGGATGTCAAGCTGGTTTCAGGGGGCACAGATAACCACCTGATGCTGCTGGATCTGCGTGATACAGGCATTACAGGCAAGGAGCTGGAGCACAGGCTGGACGAGGTGTTTATCACCGTTAACAAGAACACCATACCCAACGAGCCCCTTAGCCCCTTTGTAACAAGCGGCGTGCGTATAGGCACTCCTGCTGTAACCAGCCGAGGCCTTGTTGAGGAGGATATGGAACTGATTGCCGAGTACATCACCCTTACAATACGTGACTTTGAAGCAAGCGCAGATAAGATTCGTGCAGGTGTAACAGAGCTTTTAAAGAAATATCCCCTGTATCAATAATAGCAAGCGTTAAAAGTGAGCAATAGCCCATCACTGCCTGTGCGAGTGATGGGCATTAATTTTCATTATAGAGTATTGACATAGCGATTTAAATCCTGTATAATAATCTGGCATCAAAAATTTGGCGGTATAGCTCAGTTGGCTAGAGCATACGGTTCATACCCGTAGTGTCGGCGGTTCGAGTCCACCTACCGCTACCAAGTTAGATGTTAGAGTTTAGGGCAAGCCTAGGCGTCTAAATCTAACTAATAAGGCCCGGTGGTCAAGCGGTTAAGACTCCGCCCTTTCACGGCGGCATCACGAGTTCGATTCTCGTCCGGGTCACCAAAAGCACTCAAATCCGAACATCCATATTATGTTTTATAAATAATATGCTTGGTTTGGTGGTTTTAAGAAAAACCGTAAAATAAAAAGAGGCTTTGCAGCCTCTTTTTATTTTTTGTATTTTATCTACAAGGGGAGTGAAAACACACCAAACCCCACAACAACACAAAAGCGAATAAGTAAACTCAAAAAAATAAAGGATACAGGGTTCACCTGTATCCTTTATTCGGATATGACATCCTTTGGCTCCCCGCCAAAGGCCATATCCGAACAATTACCCAATTCTTTCAATGACACCGTTTTTGCCCCGTCCTTATAGTTGAACGTAAAAACGATTTTATCATCATAGAGGTAGATGGCGTTCACAAAGCTATCTACCAACCGTTGCCGATGTGTTATGTCCTGCATATCACCATCACGGAACTTGTAAATCCAAAAGCGGATTTTATCCTCCGAAACATATGGGCGGAACAGCTCCTCCTGCAAAATATCAATTTCAAGCTCTTTCTTGGCTTCTTCAAGAGCTTCCAACCGTTCTTTGGTCGTTGAGGTGAAAACGCCCTGCTCGATGGCACTCATAATATTATCAATCTTCTTTGTGGTATCATCAAGCTGCGTTTTGAGAGCCGGAAGTGCAACGCTGTCGCTGTTTTGCAAAGCCATAATTTCGTTGATAATCCGCTGAATATTCGACTCGTCAAGCAACATTTCAGTAATCTCGTCAATAACCAAATCCTCTATCCAGTCCTTTTTTACCGTCTTTTTCTTGCACCCCTTGCGACTTTTGGCAGTTGCGCATTTGTAATATCGGTGGAAAGTCCCGTTGCGGCTCGTCCCGCTTTCGCCAATCATATATTTTTCGCAAAGTCCGCAAAAAAGCTTCGTGGTAAGCAGATAATTATCATCAATCGCTTTAAACCGAGCAGGCGCTTTCTTGTTTTTCTCCAATCGTTCCTGCACCCGATTAAACAAGTCCTCCTCCACAATGGCAGGAACACCGCTCGGAATCACCACATCACGATAATGGTACTCGCCGATGTACTTACGGCTTTTAAGCATAATGGTTATATTGTTGATGTTCATACCCTTTCCGTAAAAGGTGTGAACATTTTTGTCGTTTAGAATCTTCACGATTTGCTTAACCGTTTTTCCGTCATCATACATTTGAAAGGCTTCCTGCACGAAAGGCGCAGTCGCAGGGTCAATTTGAAAATGCTTATTCTCGTCAACAAGATAGCCAATCGGAATAGCACCGCCGTTATATTGACATTTCAAGGCGTTTTCGGTCATTCCACGAATAACTTTTTCAGACAGTTCGGCTGAATAAAACTCGGCATACCCTTCAAGCAGAGATTCAAGCAGTATGCCTGTGGAATCAGCGGCGATGCTTTCGGTGGCAGAAATAACTTTAACGCCATTTTTACGGAGCGTAGCTTTATAGTGCGCCGAATCGTATCTGTTGCGAGCAAAGCGGTCGAGTTTCCACACGATAATAACATCAAAGAGGTGCTTTGCGCTGTCCTTAACCATATGCTGAAATTCGGGGCGGTTGTCTGTCTTGGCTGAAAAAGCGCGATCGATGTAACTGTTCAGCACGGTTAAGCCCTGCTTTTCAGCAAAGGCTTTGCACTCTCGGATTTGCCCATCGATGCTTTCCTCTCGCTGATTGTCGGAGGAATAGCGTGCATAGATTACAGCTTTCATGTGGATTCACCTCTTTACACTTTTAGTTACCTGATTGCCACTCAAAGTTCAACTTGAAGCCATAATCTTCGTTATTAGCTACCATAGCTACACGGTTCGCTTCAATAGCGGGAGAAAAATCTCTGTTTTGCCCACTAAATCCTTTGCCTTTGAGTGTTCTAATCTGGTTTTCTGCGTTGTTAAGCATAAATTCATACGAATCATAAGTTTCTTGATAAGTGCCTTTACTAACCATTTTGCATTGAGTGTTCAAACAACATAGATAATGCTTAAATGAGTTCGTCTCGTTATAATTAGTTGAGGACGGCTGCGCCCCTTTAAACAGCATCTCTGAATAAGAATTTGAAAACTCCCCTTGTGGAATAAACATATTTAAGAAATTTCGCTGTTGAGCAACATCGAGTAATGCAGCCTTGTATTCACTAAATGCTTGTGGATTGTAGAACCAAGTGCTTTTGTGTTTTATGTCATCATCGGTAGGAGACTTAAACTTTGCAGGAACAAACGAACGGGTATTAATATATGTTCCAGAAGCCAATCCATCAGCGTTTGCCAGAGCATAAATCAAGCCTTGATGATTTGAATATCCAACAATAACTTTTTTCTTATATAGCTTTAAGCAAGTAATTAATTTCATCATTCCAATAACCCACATTGGGTCAGAAACCAAATACTCACCATTTGAGGGATTGGGAATGATATAAAATCCATTGACGGGAACGTTTTTTAAAACTTCACACAGCGATTCAATCGTTTCGCTATTACGAATAGTTTCAGAACATAAACATAGTGTCGCAAACAATGATTTGGGTGTTTTTTTAGCAAAAAATTCAGCTGCGGAATGCATCCATTCTATTCCGTTTTTCAAAGAAAGCTCATTCATTTCTTTGCCAGGCAATATAATACTTGAGGAATTTATTGAGTTATTAATTCTTAATAACTCAATAAAAATATTATTGCTAACTTGAGTATCAGTTACAGAAACATTATCGCGCGGCCAATAATCATATAGTTGTAACTTAATATGTCCTTCTTTGGGATAGAACATTTGAGGGTCAAACAAGACATTCCCGCCATATGAAACTATTTTTTTTGCGTATGCCTGCACTTTGTCAATTCCGGGATTTTTTTTATCGATAAAATTGACAGGGCTAATTATAACATTTCCAGAACGCCATTTTTCTACTAACTCTTTTGAAATCGCTTGCATTCCGTGTCCCATTTGCAAATATAGTTCCATACTAATCACTCCATTCTAATGTGTCTTTTATAGCTAATAAATATCTTAATGCATCTTTTGCAGTATCTGGTCGCTGAGATTGGTTTTTAGCCATAAGCATACTTACGAATTGTGAGAGCATGCCTTTTGTATCACCTTCGAGACTTAAAAGCGGTGGCATAAGCGTGGCTGTCTTTGACAAAATATTATAAAAGGAATCTCCATTGTCGACAAAAGGATTTTTGCCTGTACAACTTTCGTATACTGTAACGCCTATTTGAAACAAATCTGTACGAGAATCTTGTTGCAACTTCATATTAGCAAACTGCTCATGAGGTGCATATCCCGGCGTAAAAGGTCCATTGGCAGCAGCTGTCATCGTTAATGATAGATTCCCTAATTTTTTTGCTAATCCAAAATCAATAAGGTACATTCTCTTGGGGTCAGTTAGTATAATATTGTTTGGATTGATGTCTCTATGTAGAATATTGTTTTCTTCAAGAAGAACCTCAATATTTAACAAGCTATCAATAATTGAGTATGCAGTTTCTAAATCAAATCGATTACCTGCATTTATCCAATCTCTTAAAGAGACACCATCAATGTACTCTTCTACAATATAGAGTACATTTTCATTTATATTTTCATCTAACACCACGCCACTATCAATAATTCGAGGAATATTGGGAAATTTCAATTGTCTCAGCAAATCAATTTCTTGCAACACTCTTTTGTCATTAGCGTTGTTTATTATTTTTAATGCCACACAAAGATTATCAGAATCAGTTGCTTTATAGACGGTTTTTTGACCGCCTCTCTTTAGATGCGTTATGTCAGTATATTTTGCTTTGATTTCATTTAAAGTCATTATTAATGTTCAAACTCCTTTAACGATTGTATCCATTCATTGAATTTTAAGGAAACATAGGAAACCGGAAGTCTATTAACATTGCTTTCTAGTTTTTTTTCAATTTTCCCATTCACTAAAATAACGCCTATACCTTGCTGTTTGCATTTGTTAATGATGGTTTCGCTACAACTCTCTTTATTCAATAGCACATAAGATTCGCTCGAAAACCAAGAGTTGGTTGCCGCCTGTCTAATAGCCTCAGACCATTTATCTATTTTAGCTTCAATTGAAATAATTTTTTTAACTTCAAAATATTCTCCCAAAGGAACATTGCGCACATAATTTAATGTTGATGAAATGTGTACAAAATTCGCTTTATATAATTTACTAAGGATGCGTTTGATTTCTTCAACTTGATAACCAAGCAAATTACTTAATTCAAATACGGATGTGTTTTTTCTGCGCTGAACCTCTAACAAAACTTTTAAATCATTATCCGTTAATAATTTTCTGAACTCGCTATTTTGAGACACTTTTTTTTCATAATATTCTACCAATACAATATCTGGATAGCCTGTGCCTATTTGTGGTTCAATAAATATAGCTATTTTTTTATATGTTAATTTCGAGTATTTTTTTTCTATATAAGTGATAAAAGATTTTACCATTTCGAACTCTTGTCCTTGCGTAGCTTGCCGCGAAAAATACTTTATCTCAGGAATTGATTTGGTGTATATTTTAACATTAGACATCATGCCGCTCCTACTCTATAATTACTTGTTTAATTCCAAAGAAATATTTTTCCATACCAATCTGGCACTCTATCGGTAGCATTATATACCCTCTCGAAAATGCCGTAAAGCAACGAATACTTGATACCAAGCCTAACAATCGCTTTTAGATCGGAAGTTTGTAGCGGAATTATTTCAAAAAGTCGCTTATCAACCCCTTGATTGTTTCCTGCGCTTTTTCTGCTCCTGTGATTTCAATAAGCTTGTTATAGTCCGCAATTTCATCACCTGTGAAAACAATTGAAATGATTTTTTGGAATTTCCCTGCTATATGGTCGTAATTTTCGGGAAATGCCCAAAAACATCTTACACAAAACGCCTCGTCTTTTTCGTGCCAGTTTTCACAATGCTCGCAAGTCCATGACTTTGCGCGGTTGGCAGATGGACACAACAACATGTAAGTATCAATGTTGCTCTCGTCCTGCTCTCCACCAATTTCGTAAGGGATACGGTGATCAACTTGTAATAAAGCTTCATCCATTGCTTCATAATACACAAAGCATTTTGAACCGTACTTATCAATTAGTGCTTGTTTTAAAGCTTTTGAAAGGATTGTTCTTCCTGCCGCTTTGGAAACCGTGTTTTTCAAAGTTGATGGGTCTCCAAATTTATATGCGGCAATTTTCCTTCCATCAGTTCCTTCAATTCGGTATGTAATCAGAGGAATACCATATTCACGAACATCTCTGACCGCTCTTGGTGGGTGATTATAGCCGTAAACATCTTTCAGCTCCTGTGATGTTATAAATCCGTGTTGTAAAATGTGCTGAATAACCGTTCGCGGTCGTTTGGCCTCAATTGAATTTAGTAAGTCTAAAAATTCCTTTGGATAATCACTCATGCCATAGCCTCCATAAATGTCAATTGGAGCGGGATGCTATCAACCATATGGGATAAATTCTCGCTGATATATAATGCTTCGTATGTGACGTTTCTTTTGCCAAGTAAAGTCGCTTGAGTAGATAAACCAGCATTAAGTAGAATTTTGGTGCAATTAAGGTCGGGCGGCAGTTCTTCACCATATTCCTTTCCACCGCACTCGCCATCATAACTGATAAGGTAATCAACACCCTTTTGATTGAGCATTTCAATCGCTGTAGCAAATTCCTCAAACTCTACTCCGGAAAAATACCTGTTATCTTTTGCATTGGTAACACCTTGATACGGAGGGTCCATATAAACCAAATCGCCCGGTTGTGCCATGTCGAAAATCTCCCTATAATCCAATGCTGAAAAGGAAACACACCCTTTCAGTAGGGTTGAAATAGCAGATACATTTTCTAATATGTTCCTTGGATTTGTTCCGTGCCGCCGCTTATCCGGCGATTGGTTGAATTTCCCGTTTTGTCCATATCGAACAGCACCTTTCACGCAACGTGCCAATAAATACAGCATATTTTCAGCACTTGTTTCACCGTTATTGAAACGCTCTCTAATGTAATTATAGTGCTCAACATGACCTCCTTCATATTGGAACTGTTCTTCCCAAACTTGCGCATAATTATTTGCAAGTGTTCTTGGAGAGTCTATTGCTTCTTGTAACACTCGAACAATTGGAGCATTCAAATCGTTTATATGATACTGCATTGCTCGTCTTTCACAAGCGGTCGCTATGGTTATCGCCGCCATGCCGGAAAAAGGCTCATACAAGCGATTGAATCTTCTTGGCATATATTGAAGAATCTGCGGAGCTAAATTCCGCTTTGAGCCTTGATACTGGACAACATGTGGAACTCGTCCGTTCATACTTGTACTCCTTCCGAATTGGATTTATATTTCTTTTCCTGTATCATTTAAAGTAAAATTGCCCTCGAAAACCGCATTACAAACTTTTGCGATTTGCTGTAAGTCGGTTTCCGACAAATTATCTCTTTTTAATTTTGCAGCCATATTTTGACTTGAGGTGTCTAATTTAACAGCTAAATCCCTTATGGTCATATCTCTTGCGGCAAGTAACATTTTTATTTTCGTTGCCATACCCATAGAATCAGTCTCCTCTCATTTTTAATATTATACATTCATTTATTTCAAAAGTCAACTGGAATATTGAAAATTCAAATCATTCAGTATTAATAAGCAAAAGGCCACGGTTCAGCACTCAACCTAACCGTGGCGCAATTAATCTCACGCACAAATCAATTGCGCATCCAATCGCCGTTCCGCCTCAGCCGCCACGCCATACATCTTCCGCACATACCAACCATAGCCCTCGCCGCTGTGCGTATTGGTCAAGCCCTGCTCCGCCATCAGCTGCCCGACCAACTCGCCGTAACGCTTTTCTGCCTTTAGTTCAAAATTCGCTAAATATTCGGTCAGCTTGCAGGTGGTGAGCAACTTGGTGAATAGAAAGCTTTTGGTGTTCTTTATATACCGCCGCCGCTTTACAGCGAACTTGCGACAAGCCAACTCTACATCGTGCTCATCTTCCTCTGGCAAGGTCAAATAGGGAATCCAATAATCGCCGACACGGGAATAAGTCAGTTCAAACATAACACACCATCCTTCAAAATTTGATAGCCTTATTATAACATATTTCTCTCTAAAATTCAACGCTTTAAAGTGATAAATTTTCTGTGGATGTGCTTGTTTTTTTGACACGCTTTGTCTGAATAAATCGTTCATCCTCTAATGTTCGTGCGTTCTCAAATCCGTCCGCAGACGGCGTTCCCCCTCGGAGAGCCCACGGCACTTTGCGCGTAGCGAAAGTGTCATAGTGGGTAATATACTCTGAAAGAGTATATTACTGCGCACCGTCCCCGCCGTCTTCTTCCGGCTGGTCTTGCTCCGTTTTCTCGGCTTCACATAGCGTGATGGTAGCTTCTATGGACTCGCTTTGCAACCGTTCCACAGACTGAACAAAAATTTTCGCGGCTTTCTGCTCGTATAAATCCATCTGCTCCGTTGGGGTGAGCGTTACATACCCGCGCTGTTTGAGGTTATAAACGGCGTTTTTGTCATCTTCATCAAGCATATAGCGTTCGGGAAAATAGCCGCTGTGTTGGGCGTTGGCGGCCGCTTCTATCGTTTTGAACAGATTACTCATAAATTCTTCCAAATCTACAAAGCGCAGCCAGCGGTCGAAAATCGCTGAAAGCGGCTCTTTTTCTTTGACTGTCAGCTTCCAGTCGTTTTCGAGATTTTGCTCCAATCGAAATTCTTTTTGCAAACCTATAATGAGGTCAATGGAATCCTCCGAAAGCTGCAACGCTTCTGAAATTGCTTGCTTAACAATATTGGTTTCCATCACCTCGGTTCTGCCCAATAAATATTCTGTGGACACACCGAAAAAGTCAGCGATTTTCTCGAATTTCTCTATGTCGGGCAGAGAAGCCCCTAACGTGTATGCGCTTACCGCTTGCCTTGTCACGCCGATAAAATCAGCCAGTTTCTGCTGATTGACATCTGCGTGTTCCATCAGATACCGTAACCGCGATGCGAATATGCTGTTGTATTCTTCAACGCTATTTTTCTTAACATAGCGCATTTTCAAACCCTCCAAAGTTATTATATCTTGCACATTTAATATTTTAGCAAATCCTGCTTGACTTGTCAATATATTTTGCTATATAATATTAAGTGCAAGGACAGCTTGCGGAATGGAGGTGATAGAAAATGGCAGAAAAACAGCAAAAGGTTGACCGAACCGTAGTCCGAAATCAACCTTACAAGCGCGGCGGTATTGGCATTCGGGAGCGGCACAACGAGCGTAAAAACGAAAGCTATACCAACCCCGATATTGAGCCGGAGCGTAGCAACCTCAATATTAACTTTCGGCGGTGCGACACCACCTACGAAAAGGCGTTGGAGGGAATGTTGGAGCGAGGTGAGGTCAGCACAAGAGGGCTGAAAGAGGATGCAAAGGTCTTTGCGGAAATGGTCTTTGATGTCAACACCGCATATTTTGAACGGCACGGCGGCTACAATTACGCACGGCAGTTCTTCGAGGAAGTTTACCACTTCGCCGAAAAAGAAGTTGGCAGTCCATATATCCTCTCGGCGACGATGCACGCGGACGAGCGAAACCAAGGACTTTCTGACAAACTCGGCAAGCCAGTTTACCACTATCATATGCACGTCATATATTTGCCGGTGGTGGAAAAGGAGGTCAAGTGGTCAAAGCGTTGCCGCGACCCCAGTTTGGTTGGCACAGTCAAAGCGGTCATCCACCAAATCAGCCACAGCAAAAAGTGGGCATTTCAGACTATCGTTGACGAAAAAGGCGAACCAAAGCGAATTGCATCCTACAGCCTACTGCAAACCCGATTCTTCAACCATATGAAGGAGGCGGGTTTTTCCGACCTCGAAAGAGGTGTGGAAGGCAGCACGGCAGAGCATCTTGATGTGGTAGAGTTCAAAGTCACGCAGGAGCGGGAACGGTTAAAAGAAATCCGCGCCGACACAATGGAATCCGAAATGTGGCTCGATGATTTAAAAGACCGAATCCGAGCGGTTGAACCGATTTACCATCAGCTTAATGATGTAAGCAATATTGGCAAGAAAAAGCGGTTCAGTGATAAAATCGAACTGACTGCCGAAGAGTTTGAGAAACTCTCCGACCTTGCGAAATTCGGTATCAAAGCCAAGCAGACCATCGACAGTCTGACACAGCGGCTACGTGATATGACTAATCTCTATGAAACCACAAAGGCCGCTCTTGACAAACTGAAGGAGTTTGCAAAGCCCTTCGCAGAGGCGATGAAAGTCGCGGAAGAACGGGTTATCGGCTTCTTGTTTGACACCATAGATGGTGCAAAACAGGCGGCACAGGAAAAGAAACTCGCCGCACAAAAAGCAAGGGCAGCGCCGGAGAAAAAGCCCGAAATCAAAGTGCCACAGCAGAGGTGGCAGATTCAGCCGAAAGCCCAATCGCCGCCAAATCCCAAGCCGCGCAATCGCAGCAGCGACCGCGAACGATGAAAGGAGCTGATGTTTGAAAACTCAAAGATGAAAGGGGAAATCCGTATATGCCAACTGAAATTTGTCCAACACCACGCTGGAAAGTCCCGCTGTTGGGAAACTATCCAAGCAACCCCGTACCGAAACCGCCACCCAAAAAGCCGACAAAAGGTGCGTTTTACCCGCCAAAGCACGAAATCCAGTCCTTCGCTCGATGTATCCTCCCGGCAATTCAAGCTTACTTTGAAAGCGACAAAGGCAAGCAGGAGTACGCTGAATGGTGCAAAAAACGGCGGCAGGAAGCTGATAAAACCGCATAAACCGTAAAATCGAATCCAAACAGAGTGGCAACGGAAAACACAGCCACTCTGCATACATATTTTAATCTCAAAGATAAAGCACAAATCCGAACACATCGCCTACTACAAAGAATTGGCGGTGGTTCGGATTTGAATGGTTTGGCTCCCCAAGTTGGACTCGAACCAACGACCCTGCGGTTAACAGCCGCATGCTCTACCAACTGAGCTATTGAGGATTATTTGTGTTGGCATTTACCTATTTTTCCAGGTCGCTTCCAACCAAGTATTTTCGGCAATGATGAGCTTAACTTCCGTGTTCGGAATGGGAACGGGTGGACCCTCACCTTAATAAATACCAACTATTTTAAGCTAAATGCCATTCTAAAAAGAATGTGGTGACCCGTAGGGGATTCGAACCCCTGTTGCCGGCGTGAGAGGCCGGAGTCTTAGGCCACTTGACCAACGGGCCACATCTAACATGGGAAACTAATGGTACACCATCACGGGCTCGAACCGTGGACACCCTGATTAAGAGTTTTGCAAATGGCTCCTCTTGTTGGACTTGAACCAACGACCCTCTGATTAACAGTCTGAATCTCCTACGGCAAAGCCAATGGCACATTTAAATTAAAGGTTTTAACTGAAAAAGGAACATCGCTCTTCAAAGAAACACCTGATTTTTTCATAAATCAGAAAGCCTAATTCCATACGAAATTCTCTAATCACTTAACTTAGATTATTATATATTAATTTGAATGGCTTGTCAAGTCCAATTTTACTTTTTTTATGTATTTTTTATTCTTGATTAAATTGATTGGTTATCATCACAATCTCTATTTACTTTCCTCCTTCGCAAAGCAAATTTTTAAATTTATGTTTATTCATATTTTTTAGCAACCGTTTTTCAAGCCTTACATATTACCTCTGCTCCACAACCTGTCCCCATCCGTTGCCCCCAATGGTGGCAAGCGTTTTAGCTCATATGAACGCCCAACGCCTTTATCGTCGCTTTGTGCGCCGATTGGCGTTGACCGTCCAACATTCACAAAACGCATAAGGGCGCACTT
>JAISYX010000143.1 GCA_031269595.1 Oscillospiraceae bacterium | reverse complement strand
GTTGCTCTTCGCTTAACCAAACTTCTCTTGCTGTCATAATGATATACCTCGCTTTTTTATTTACAGTATATCATATGATTGATTGTATGTCAAGTTTTAGATGACAAGTGGTACTACGAGGCTAACAGGGTTAATAGAGATACCCAAAAGAGGCTGCTTTTTGTTGCAGCCTCTTTTGACTTATAGTACAGCCAAGCACTCAAACCCGTTACGGCAAATTTAATCCCGCCTCAATAATCACGTGCTCTAGCTTTTGGATGTATCCGTCTTTCTCATCTACATTTTCTTCCAGCAGAGTTATGCGGTTTTTCAGCGTGTTCAAACGTTTTGCGTCACGGTCAACAAGCTCTTGCCATGGGGAGACAGCATCTTTTTGGCCGGTGCGCTTCACCTTGCGCCAGTCTACATATAGCTTTATGGCAAATACCCCTAAGCCGCCGCCTAACAGGCCTAAAAAGGTTTGTAAATTCATTTTAGTTCAGCCCCTTTCCGCAAAAGTGTAGGTTGGCAATTATAAACAAAGTGTCATATGCAATAAGCGGAAACCCTGTTGAAAAAAATGTGCCTCGCACAAAGAAGGTTGCCGTATTAAATACAATTAGCAACAACATCGTGTACGTCGTCATCCACAGCGTCCATTTGCGTGGTTTGAAATAAGCCATAAGCGAGCCAAAAAACAAAATGCCCGCTCCAACAGAATTAACAATATCAAACAGCTTGCCATATTGCCCCGCTCCGACGTTGATAAAAAACAACACGCACACGGCAATTTCGAGCAACGCAACACCTTTGTATCCTTTTAATCCGTTTAATAATTTCATATATTTTTCCTCCTTCTTTTGATTGTTTTCCTTAGTAACCTGCAATAATACCAACAAATCTGATTCCCTTTATAATATGAAGCTTTAAGCCAAGCGGTGCAAAAAAACGCACCCTTTGACACATGCCAAAGAATGCGCTCTATTATAAAAAGTATTGGCTCATCCTCTAAGCACGGGATGAGCTTCTTATTTGCCTGCGAAGCTCTGCCTGCTGCCACTCCAGCTTCTCCTCAGGAGTTTGGGGCACAAAGGGCTCGAAGGTGCCGGGAGCTCCGTTTTCGTCCAGTGCTACAAACACCATATAGGCACGGTTAATTAAGGCCTGAGTGCCGCTAAGCTGTTCTGCATAGCTGTCTACTCTAATTTCTAAGCTGGTGCGCCCTGTCCATGTAACACAGGCGTCCAGCCGCACAGTTTCATCTAAAAAAGCAGGACGCACAAAGCGCAGAGAATCTATAGCCACAGTGACTACCTGCTTGTGAGTGTGCCGTCTGGCTTCAACCGCCGCAACCACGTCAATCCATGCCATAAGCTGGCCGCCAAAAAGGCGGTTTACTCCGTTGACATGGGGCGGCATAACAATATGCACTTGAGAAGTCATACAAATCTCCTTAGTTCCATTATTGAGCCGCTCTATTTACTCACTTGCTCGTAGGGGCAGACCTATGTGTCTGCCAAAAAACGGGCACTTTATTATAAAACGGGCAGACACATAGGTCTGCCCCTACGGTTTTTAGAGCCACCCAAACATATTCTTAAATTCTCCTAAACTTACCATGTCAAATTTGATTTGTCAAGCATTTTTAGTAATTTTTTAGATTTTACGTTGACTATCTCCTCAATTTGTATTATATTTAGGTATAAGAGTAGTCTGGGGGAGATAAAATTTGAAAACGCCAATGCAATACCAAATAACCGAATTTGACTGTGGGCCAACCACTGTGCTTAATGCACTGCGGTTCTTGTTTGAACGTGAGGAAATATCGCCTGAGGCAGTCAAGCATATTATGATGTACAGCTTAGATTCCTATAACGAAAAAGGGGAGCTAGGCAAATACGGCACATCCAAAATGGCCATGATGTTTATTTCAAGCTGGCTTAACCACTTTTCGCAGATAACAGCATTCCCGCTTATAAGCGAATTTCTTGCCGAAAAGGATGTTGTTGTCTCGCCGCACAGCCATATTGTCTCGGCACTAAGGCAAGGGGGCGTGGTAGTGCTGCGGCTTATATCTGAGGTTGGTCATTATGTTTTGTTAACAGGAGTTTCAGGCAATAAAATTGAATTCTTTGACCCCTATTATGAGGATGAGGACATTGGGCGTGAGGGCGTGGAGATGCTGGACGCCTCGGGAATGGGGCCAAACAGAAGCGTCACCTTTGAGGCTCTAAACGCCGAGGACAGCGATTTGTACATAATGGGAGACGTTAAAAAGCGTGAGGCCGTTATTATTTATGATACTCGAACATACAAAAACTCAGCAAAAACACCTGAATATTTTATATAATATTAATCTTGACATTTTTTTCGCTTTACGCTATAATAATACCAAGCAAACATATATGATTAAAAGGAGAGACAATTATGAAGCTAAGGCGTATTATAGCAATAGCACTGGCAGCAGTAACTCTGTTTAGTGTTGCGGCCTGCGGAACAACCAACAAAAAACCATCAGATTCTGCAAAAGAGACTCTGGTTATAGGCTTCCCCGATTCTATTAACGAGCTTGAGGCTGGCCAAGAGGGCTCTGTCCTTCAATATTACATTCAGCAAATTGTAAACGAAGGTCTTGTTGCCCTTGGTGAAGACGGTAAAATCCACCCCGCTCTGGCTGAGAGCTGGGAGGATGAGAACTCCACCGTTTGGACCTTCCATCTTAGAAAAGACGCAAAATTCTCCGACGGCTCACTGGTTACAGTTGAAGATATTATTTATTCAATAGAGCGCAGTGCCGACCCTGAGCGTTCACCCTCTATTGCATATTTTTATCCCGAGGGCTTTAAAGCTGAAAAGCTTGACGCCTCCACACTTAAAATCACACTGCCTTGGGCACAGTCAAACTTTATTTGGTCTGTATCCAACAACGGCGGACTGTTTGTAACCAAAAAGGAGTGGGCAGAGAGCAAAAACGCTATAGGCTCGGCTCAGGATTTACTGCTTGGTTCAGGCCCATACAAAATTAAAGAATTCTCCCCTGCCTCCCACGTAACCTTTACTGCACAGGAGCATTGGTGGGGCGGCACTCCGCAAATCAAAAATGTGCGCATAGATTTTATCCCCGATGACCAAACACGTTTGCTGGCCTTTAAGCAGGGCGATATTGACTTTGCCTTTGATGTTCCCAGCGGACAGATTAACGATTACAAAGCAGTTAGCGGCACAACAGTTGAAACCTACAAGGACCGCTCATATGTTGGTTTAACCTTCGACCTCTCAGTAAAGCCCTTTGATAACGTGCATGTGCGCAAGGCTGTCGCCTATGCGGTTGACGCTCAGGGTATAATAGACAGCATTCTGGACGGCCACGGTGAAAAGGCCTCAGCCTTTACAGCTCCTGAGCAGTTTGTTACAGTTTTATCTCCCGATGCAGCCCGTGCAAAATTAAATGCTCTTACCCATTATGAGTATAACATTGCAAAAGCTAAGGAAGAGTTTGAGCTATCAGGCGAAAAGCCCTTCTCTACAACTATTTATTATTCAAACAGCAATCAGAGGCTGGGCAAAGCGTCTCTGGTAATAGCTGACGCTCTTAAGGAGATAGGCATTACAGTTGACGTAAAGGAAACCTCCCTTGAGCAATGGCTTAACGAGATGGGTTCAGGCACTAAGGGTATTGATTGGATGGATTATCGCCCCCCGACATTAGACCCTGCTGAAATTGCAATTTGGTTCCTTGACACTACAGGCGATGGCACTAATCCTGCAAACTGGAAGGATGAGTCTGTGCAGCCGTATTTGGAGGCCGTTTATGCTAAATCCTCAGCAGAAGGTCTGGAGGATTTGCTTAAGGGCATAGACATTGCGCAGGAACAGGCTATTTATGCTCCATTGTGGTGGGGCGAGGGCGCAGTTGCCTATAATAGCTCTGTAAAGGTAAGCGGCTTTAGCTCCTACACCTTCCTCTCACAAAACTGGCCCAAGAACTTTACTTTAAACAAATAAAAAACGGTTACTCTGTGTTTCTTCCCGACTATAATTATAGTCGGGAAGGGACTTTTCAATTTTAAGAAGGGTATGAATTGCGCTTATGCTTACTTCTAAATTAAAATACATTTTCACCCGACTTCTTGAATGCCTTGTATCACTTGTATTTTTGTCGTTTATAATATTTTCGCTGCTTTATTTAGCTCCCGGCGACCCTGCAAAATCGCTGGTGGGAGTAAAGCACGCTACCCCTGAGCTGCTGGCTAAGATACATGCGCAGTATCATTTAGACGACCCCTTCTTATCTCAGTATGGCAGATGGGTTAAAAATGCCCTGTCCTTGGATTTTGGCAACTCCATAAAGGCGGGCTATCCTGTGGTTGATTATGTAGCTCCTCACGCTGCAATTACCTTTGAGCTGGTTGGTTTAACTCTGCTGCTAAGTGTAATTATCGGCGTTTGGCTGGGTGTTGTATCTGCCCGCAACAAGGGCAAAATATTGGATAAGGCCATTGATTTATCCTCTCTTGCGGGCACCAGTATGCCCGGCTTTGCCTTGGGGCTTGTGCTGCTGTATGTGTTCTCATATCAGCTGGGCATATTCCCCATGTACGGCATTGGAGATAAGAGCAACCCGCTGGACGTGCTTTGGCATTTAACGCTGCCTGCCATAACCCTAACCATAGGCGATGCGGCCATGCTGATAAAAATTACACGCTCGGCAATGTTAAAAGAGGTATCCGGCGATTACACTGTGTTTATGCGGGCACGGGCTCTTCCCACCTCAAAGATAATACGAGCGCAGCTAAAAAACGCCTCTCCCCCCATTTTAACAAGCACAGGGCTGTTTTTGGCCAGTCTTTTTGGAGCTAATGTGCTTGTTGAAAATGTATTTTCAATCCCCGGGCTAGGGCAGCTTTTAACAAGCTCGGTAACCTTTGGAGATGTCCCTGTGGTGCAGTTTATAGCACTTATGCTCGCCGTTCTTATTTGCCTTACATCGGCCTTGGTTGATATTTTGGTTTATCTTTTAAATCCAAACACCCACCAGCTGAGCCAAAGCACAAAAATCTAAAGTTGAGGTAGAAAACCGATGGAAACTTTAACTAATAATTTTGAAAAAAAGAAAAAGCTGCCGCCGATTAGCATAATTCTATCCGGCGTTTTTTTGCTTATCATAATAACATGGGTTATATTCCCCTCAGTTTTTGCCCCTAACGCCTTAGCCCTTGATATAAAAAACACCAAGCTTCCCGCAGGCTCAGAGGGGCATTTGCTTGGCACAGATGCCTTGGGGCGTGATGTTGCAAAAATGCTTATAGCAGGCAGCAGCAGTGCCATGATAGGCCCTGTTTGCATTGCGGCAGGCTCTTTAATTATAGGGCTGCTGCTGGGCAGTATAGCGGGCTGGTTCGGCGGATTTTTAGATAAAATCATCTCCGCTTATGCAGATTTAACCCTCTCTATGCCCTCCTTGCTGCTGGCCATTGTGGCCGCCGCTATTATAGGCGGAGGCTATTGGATTAATGTGCTTGTAATGATTGTTTTGTATTCGCCCTTTGACATTCGCCTTGTGCGCTCGGCGGTAATTCAGCAAAAGAGCAAGCCATATATTGAATCAACAAGGATGTTCAGGTTAAATTCATTTAGAATTTTAGCTGTCCATATTTTCCCCAATATCGCCATGGTTGTAATGGTTAACTTCTTTTTAAACATTGCTTACGGGCTAATGAGCATGTCCTCTCTATCCTTTTTAGGCTTGGGTGTAGGCCCAAAGGAGGCTGACTGGGGGCGTCAAATTGCCGACGGACGTGAGCTTTTAACGCAAAATCCTGCCGTTGCACTATCGGCGGGCATAGTTATAATACTCACAGCTGTTTCAATTAACCTTATCGGCAGTTATTTGCTGGAGAGGAGCGGCGTTGATGAGTAACACAATAACAATTGAGGTAAATAATCTTAGGGTAAAAATAAGCGGAAACGAAATATTAAAGGGCATAGATTTTAAAATAAACACCAATGAGAGCATAGGCATTGTTGGTGAATCCGGCTCGGGTAAAACCATGATGGTGCGCTCGCTTATGGGCTTGCTTCCTAACGCTGCAAAGCCCTCAGGCAATTACAAAATTGACGGGCAGAGGTTTAAGCTAAATGCCAGTGAAAAGCAGTGGAAGAGGGTTAGAGGCAGCAGCATAGGCATGGTTATACAAGACCCCTTCACCGCTCTTGACCCCTTAAAAAAGTGCGGCGCACAAATTTTAGACGGTGTACCAAAGGCTAAACGCTCAAGCTTTGATGTAAGCTCCGCCCTTAAGGAGGTTGGCTTGCCTGCAGATGTTGCCGGCCGCTATCCCTTTGAGCTTTCAGGCGGGCAGCGGCAGAGGGTTGTAATCTCGGCTGCGCTTGCCACTCAGCCCCGCTTGCTGATTGCAGACGAGGCCACCACGGCTCTTGATGTTATCACCCAAAAGGAGATACTGGATTTAATTGATACAATACGCAGCGCACACGGAATGCCGCTGATTATTATCACACACAACATCCGTCTTGCAAAAACAAGGTGCGACCGCATACTGGTTATGGATAACGGAAGGATTGTTGAGCAGGGAGCTTCCAAAAATGTTACCGAAGCACCTGAAGCTGAGGCGACAAAAACGCTGATAGAGGCCGACAGGTTTTTACAGGCCAGCTCCTATGCTGAAGCTAACTCAGGCGGCGATGTGCTTTTGCGGGCAGTTGACCTAAACAAGCGGTTTGGCAGCATTGCTGCGCTGATAAACGTAAATGTTGAGGTTTGCCGCAGCGAATGTGTGGGCATAGTGGGGCAGTCCGGTTCAGGCAAAACCACACTGGCACGGTGCCTCACAGGCTTAACCAAGGCCGATTCCGGCGAGGTTAAATTTTTTGGCAAAAACAGCATTCAGATTGTTTTTCAAGACCCGTACAGCTCGCTTAATCCCGCCCATACAATACAGTTTATTTTAGAGGAGGCACTTAAGGCCTCCGGCAGACCCCTTGATGAGCTTGAAGAGATAATCTCCCTTGCGGAAGTGCCAAGGGAATTATTAAGCCGAAGGCCGGCAAGTTTATCAGGCGGTCAGCGGCAAAGGGTTGCAATAGCCCGTGCTTTAGCTCCCCGCCCAGATTTGCTCATATGCGATGAGTCAGTCTCGGCACTGGATGTGGTTGTGCAGAACCAGATATTAAAAACCTTAGATAAATTAAGGCACGAGCGCAAGCTGGCAATTTTATTTATCACTCACGATTTATCGGTGCTGCGCATGATAGCAGGCCGTGTGTACGTGATGAATCACGGCCGTGTAGTTGAAAGCGGCACAGCACAGAGGATTTTTGAGGCCGCAACAGACGAATATACAAAGGCATTGATAGAGGCCTCCGCTTTTGGCAGCAAGCCTCACGTTTTAGGCGAGCTATCGCCCTCAATATGAAAATAAGGCGGCAGGGAAGACCCGCCGCCTTAAGCTTTAAATTTCACCGTATTTCAAAATTACTTCTTGCTCATCATTGTCTGAGGCAAGCGAATCTAAAAACAACTGCCCGGGATTTTTGAGTGCTTTTGCAATAGACAGCCTGATTTTTATAAATCACGCTTACTATACAGCCACAGTGAAAGGCGATAAGAAAGATAGAACAGTACCGTTCCCACAGCAAGCATAATGCCGCAAACCTTCAAGGGATTTGCCAACCAATATAAAAGCCACCCCAGTAATATCTCTATTCTAGTTGCCGCAAATGCAGCAGTTAGGCCAAATATCAACGCAATAACAAATACCGGAATGTAAAAACCGAAAATTTTGCCCTTTTCATATCCCATTCGGAACATCACAGGGTACATTGACAGGTTGATAAACCCGCTGAATGCAAAGCCAAGGCTACACATAAGTGCAATTGATTTAGGCTCTACGTCCGTGTATATTTCTCCAAACTGCAAATGCGGTGAGGTTGCTACAACTATTGCCCCGCATATTGCCAGCGCAATTACGAGCAACAATATCATAAACGTAAATCGTCCTCTGACAATACTTTTCCTTGAAAGTGGCAACGATAAGTATAGGTGGTCAAGTTTGCCCTTCTCTTCCACAGCAAAAGCGTTCATTGAAAAGGCTATTGCCATGTATGCCGAAATTGGGATGATTATCATGCTCATTTCCATAAGAGCAAAAACCACAACTATGGCAGCCATTATCAGCAATCTCCAGTGCTGAGATTTTGTGGCAAGCCAATCAGTTCTAATCACTTTAAGCGTCATTTTACCTTCCCCCTCTCAAAGTATACTACGATGTCATCAAGTGTGGGCTTTTCTGTTAACACATCAGGCGGCAGACAGCCGAGACAGTCTGTGCGCCGCAATTCATCATAGCCGCCTCCACGTACAAGAGCATAGCTCTCTGTCAGCGCATCCTTATAATCATCAAACACTATCTTGCCGCCCGATATAAAGACTATGCGGTCGGCTATTTTTTCTAAATCGCTTGTAATGTGTGTTGAAAAAAATATAGTCCTCGTTTCATCAAGCAGATACTCCCGCATAATATCGAGCATTTCCTCCCGAACAACAGGATCTAACCCGCCTGTTGGTTCGTCCAGCAGCAACAGCTTTGCATCATGAGCAAGTGCAGCTGAAAGCCCCAGCTTCATCTTCATCCCACGGGAGAAGTCCTTGAATTTCTTACGCTCTGGCAGGGCGAAAATGTCAAGATACTTGTGCCAAATATCACTGTTCCACCTGCTGTAGTATGGTCGCAGAGCTTTTTCCACATCTCTGACCGTCCAGTCATCCTGATAGTATGGTTGGTCGAACATCACGCCTAAGTCCGCTTTGAGCGACACATCACTTGACGGCTTGCCGAGTATGGTAAGCTCACCGCTATCGGGTATAGTCATGCCAAGTAGACATTTAAGGGTTGTTGTTTTGCCTGCGCCGTTTCTGCCTATAAACCCGCAAACAAAGCCTGTGGGCACATTAAAGCTTACATCAAGCTCAAAACCCTTGTAGCTCTTTTGCAAATTTTTAACCTCAATTGCATTCATTATACTTTCCCTCCAGTTTTCTTTTTAAGTCATCAAGAGTGAGCCCTGCGGCCTTGCCCTTGATTGAAATGTTGATAAACCCATCTTCAATTTCGGCAAGATACTGCTTTCTTATTATCTCCTCAGGCAGTTCATTTACAAAGCAGCCTCTCCCCTGAACCGTTGTTACAAGGCCTTCGTTTTCTAAATCGCTATAGGCACGTATTGTTGTAATGTTACTCACCTTGAGGTCACATGCCAAGCCACGCACAGAGGGCAGCAACTCACCCGCATTTAACTCACCAGACATAATCAATGCCTTAATCTGCTCCTTAATTTGCCCATACGCAGGCACTGGCGATTGCAAGGACATAACCAAATTCAATTTAATCACCTCCAAATTTAGGACATACTGTGTATATTGATAATATACACTAAGCCAAAAGAAATGTCAAGAGAAAATTTAAAATTTGTGTAAAATAAAACCCGCACACCATCATTAAAGAGGGTCTGCGGGTCTTTGCTTATTGTTCTATAAATACTTCTATTTTAAATCTCTCCATATTTCAAAATTATTTCCTGCTCATCATTGCCTGAGGCAAGTGAATCCAAAAACAACTGCCCGGGATTTTTGAGTGCTTTTGCTCTTTCGTACAAAGGGAGCAGGTACTTCTCTTCTCCAAAGCCACGGGCACGCAAGCCACACTCACTTAAGATTAAAATTTGCAAAAGAGTGCTCTGCAATGCCTCCTTTGATATAAAATCAGGCAGCCTATAGCCGTTGGCAAGCTCCCGCATAACAGAGGGAGAAGCTCCTCTGCCATAGAGTGACGTGTCATTATCCAATATATTTTGCAGTTCTTCAGTATGAGCAAACAGCCCAAGATGAAAGGCCGCAGGAGCTAAACGGTGGCTGATAGGCTGGGCGCAAACACTGCGAAACTCTATAGTTCCTCGGAAGGTTAAATCTTGAAATTTAAAGGTGCGCAAATACTCAAAGTCCTCAAGCTGAGGTGTAAAGGAGGACGTTTTATATGCGCCGATTTCCTCGTCAAAGTATTCGCCTGTTATTGTATCCTGTGCATAATACTCCCGCAACGGTATAGGACTAAAATTGTAATACCGACCCTCTCGTTCGGTGCAGTAAATGCTTGCGTCTAATATATAGTCAATCAATTCCTCTATACTGCTTGGAGCAGGCTCGTGCATACCCACATTTTTGGGGTTAACTCCCTGCATACTGTCTGCCCAAAGCATATCACGCACATTAACAAAAGTGTCATCTTCCCCGTTTAATACAGAGTTTGAAAATAGCAGAGCCTTGAAGGGCTCTAGCTTATTAAAGGCCTTAATTGCCGGAATTAAATTTTCATATTCAATATCCAGCTGCACCTGTGAGGCACTGCAAAACATGCCAAAACAGGGTAAGCTGTGGAACTGCTTCTCTCCGCTAAAATTTTTATATGATGAGAGATAATGGAAGAGCATACGGTAACGCCCGTTGTGTATAGGCTCATTTACATTATATTTTCGGTATGGATTAATGCCCATGCCTGTTAGCGCATGGTTGCTTGTCCGCAAGGTTTTTTGAATAAACAGCAGATATTCCGTCAGACGTATATCCAGCTCACATAAATTTTCTGCCTTGCCAAGTGATATTTCAAAATTGTTGTAGGAGCAGTCGTAGGTGAATATGTCGCCTGCCTCGTTCTCCAGCGCACAGACATTCCCATCCTCGTCCCGCTTTGATTCCTCAAAATTAAATTTTTCTTTAAAATGCAGTGTTAAATCGTGCACAACAGCAAAATCTACCGCTGTGCGGTTTAAATTAACTATAGGCAGCTCAAGCTCAACACCGGCATATAGCTTGCGTTTTTTTCTTGTTGGGGCTATAAATCTATTTTCAACCAACCTGCGAAGCTCATTTTCAGTTACAGACATTTCTACTCCATCCTTTCACTTATAGGTTGGCAAAGCCCTCATATAAATATTTTTGGTCAGCCTCATTGTCAAAATATTCCTTGCCGTGGCAGCTTCCGAACTGCTCGGTATTTGCATCCTTAAATGAGACAAGCGTACACAGCGGGAGCGGCTCCCAGGTCCCGTCAAAAAGCTTTACCGTGCAAAAGAACAGGGTCTCGTCCTCCCTGCTTAGATAGAGAGTATCCCTGTAATTTGAGTGTAGATACAACAGCTCGCCGTCATAAATGGCAAGATTGAGCTTGTTGCCCTCGGCCATATCAAAAATCAAATTCTCTATCACCGCAAAACGCCTTTCAGAATCCAGCTCGCCGCCATTTTCTTCTATAGCTCTGTTTACAGTATCCACCAGAAGAAGCAGGATTCGCTCGCTGTCTGTGCTGCCGGACTGGCTGAATATATACTCGTTTGTAGGGTGATAATCAAATATCGTACCCTGATGCATAAGCACCCATTCACGCCCAGTTGAATCTCTTTTGGCAAAAGGATGGCAATTTTCAATTTCAAGGCCGCCTATAGTGGCATAGCGTATGTGTGCAAAGGCTTTATCGGCGCAAATTGGCCGCTCCTGCCATTTGTTTATGTATTTGCTGCTAAGAGCCTGCCCCGCCTCTCGAGCGATTTGAGAGCCCTCAGGCTGCAAACTGGCATAGCCCCAGCCGTGAGCATGTATACAGCTGTTTTGCCAAAAAAGCTTGAGCTTTTCGCCTATATTTACAGGTTCCTTTGCCGAAACTCCGAACAATTGACACACATGAAACACCACCATAATTCATATTAAACTTATATCAATATGCAGATTTGTTTTTATATATTATATATCATATTAATTTTACTTGTCAAGTTTTTTCTTAATTTTACAGTTTTCTTCAAGTTATTAATAATGCTTCGTGATAATGACTAAATTTAACATAAACTTTACTTTAAATGCACTTTATTCAAACAAAGTTTATTTTTGCTCTTGACAAATGGCTTTTTTTGCTGTATATTAATTCCTATAATTCATATAAGACTACTTCAAAGCTAAGGAGGGATGTTTTTGAAACCGGCAATTATTCTCAGCGGTGTAACCAAATCCTTTCGCTCAAAAAAAGCCACTGTTGAAGCACTGCGAGGCATTGATTTAACCGTTGAAAGCGGACAGATTTTTGGTGTTATCGGGCTGTCAGGTGCAGGTAAAAGTACCCTTGTGCGCTGTATAAACCAGCTTGAAAAGCCTACCTCAGGCGAGGTTTATGTTAACGGACAGGCTCTTAGCGGGTTAAAAAGGAGCCAGCTTTTAAAGCTCAGGCGTTCAATTGGTATGATATTCCAGCATTTTAATCTTCTTAATCAAAGAACTGCCTTAGGCAATGTGCGGTATCCCTTAGAAATATCTGGCTGGGATAAAGATAAGGCCACCAAAAAGGCCTTAGAGCTGCTTGACCGTGTAGGCATAGCCGATAAGGCAAATGCCTATCCTGCGGAGCTCTCCGGCGGGCAGAAGCAAAGGGTGGCAATAGCCAGAGCCTTGGCAAACGACCCCTCTATTCTGCTGTGCGATGAGGCAACCTCGGCACTTGACCCTGCAACTACCTTTCAAATTTTAAAGCTTATCAAGGATTTAAGCACACAGCTGGGGCTTACAGTTGTTATAATAACCCATGAAATGCTGGTAGTTAAGGCCATTTGCTCGCATTTTGCCCTTGTAGAGGACGGAGTTGTCAAGTACAACGGAGTTGTAGACGATGACTTTGAAAAAATTGTGTTTAATGCAATTGGCGGTTCTGAAATACTTGAGCTCTTAGGCACAAAGGGGGATTCGTAATGGACTTTCTTAGCCCAAAAGAAATAGAGATGATTCAAAAGGGCATACTTGAAACACTTTATATGACAAGTCTTTCAACCTTATTTGCCTATTTCATAGGCCTTCCCCTTGGTGTTGTGCTGGCCATTACAGGCAAGGGCGGGCTTAAAAGGAACCCCGTTATATACAGTGTTTTAGGCTTTATTGTCAATGTACTGCGTTCGGCACCATTTTTAATACTGTTAGTTACACTTATTCCCTTTACAAGGTTAATTGTAGGCACATCCATAGGCTCAACTGCTACCATTGTTCCGCTGACTATTGCAGCCTTTCCCTTTATTGCAAGATTGGTTGAATCCTCACTTAAAGAGGTAGATAGCGGCGTTGTAGAGGCGGCAGACTCTATGGGCAGCACACGCTGGCAGATTATCTGGAAGGTGCTGCTGCCTGAGGCTAGGTCTTCCCTGCTGCTGGGCGTGGCTATAGCCACCACTACCATTTTAAGCTATTCAGCTATGGCGGGCTTTGTTGGCGGCGGCGGATTAGGTGACATTGCAATACGCTTTGGCTATTACCGCTGGCAGCAAAAAATGATGCTTATCACCGTAATACTGCTTATAATAATAGTCCAAATTATTCAGGAGCTGGGGCTCTTCCTCTCTAAAAAGCTAAACAAAAAACGTTCTGACGGCTGATAATTTAACATACCAATTCGTATGCTAATTATAAAAAATAAAAATAGGAGATGTATCAAAATGAAAAACACAAAAAAAATCTTTGCGCTTGCATTTGCTGCGCTGTTAAGCCTTTCGGTGCTTGCTAGCTGTACACCCAAGGATTCTTCTACAGCAACCGGCGAATCAAAGGCCGCTGCGCTCACAAAGCTTACTGTAGGCGCATCCCCCACACCTCATTCTGAAATACTTGAGGTTATCAAGGATGACCTTGCAGCAGAGGGCTTTGAGCTGGTTATCAAGGAATTCACCGACTATGTTCTGCCCAACACCGCCCTTGAGGACGGCTCTTTGGACGCAAACTACTTCCAGCACTTGCCTTATCTTGAGTCCTTTAACACAGAAAACGGCACAAGCATTGTTTCTGCGGGCGCAATTCACTATGAGCCATTTGGCCTTTATGCAGGCAAAACTAAGAGCCTTGATGAGCTTAAGGCACTTAAGGGCGCAAAAATTGCCGTTCCCAACGACACAACCAACGAAGCCCGCGCACTCTTGCTGCTTCAGGACTTAGGCATTATCAAGCTTGCTGATAACGCTGACCTGACAGTAACCAAGAACGACATTAAAGAAAATCCAAACAATGTTGAAATAGTTGAGCTGGACGCCGCACAAGTTGCCCGTTCTCTTCCCGATGTTGATGCAGGTGTTATCAATGGTAACTTTGCGCTTGAGGCAGGACTTAACGCCAGCAAGGACGCACTCTCACTTGAAGCTGCTGACTCTCTTGCCGCAACAACCTTTGGCAACATCATTGCCGTTCGCAAGGGTGACGAAAGCAACGCAAAAACAGTTGCTCTTCTCAAGGTTTTGCGCAGCGATAAGGTTAAGAAGTATATCACTGACAAGTACGCAGGTGCCGTTGTTGCTATCTTCTAATTAGTCTATTAAGCATTATAATTAAAGCCGCCCAGTTAAGCAAAAAGCTTAATTAGGGCGGTTTTTTGCTTAATGCACGCTTAACTTATGCATAAAATTGCCAAAACTTGAAATATGACCATGTGAGTAAAAAGGCCTGTACATTAAAACAAATCTGTGCTATACTTGCAAAAGAATTAAAAA
>JAISYX010000084.1 GCA_031269595.1 Oscillospiraceae bacterium | reverse complement strand
TTAGGCCATGCTCCTTGAGCAGGCCAATAAGATGCGCCGTTTGAGGCAGTTCAAAAAAGCTGATAAGACTTTCAGCCATAACCTGCCCAAAGCCCTCTATTGCTGTTACATCTTCAATTTTAGCCTCAAAAAAGCCCTCTATACTGTGGATATTCTCACACAGCAGCTTGGCCGCCTTTTCGCCTATATTGCGTATACCAAGGGCATAAATTAGCCTGTAAAAGTCATTTTGCTTGGATTTTTCTATAGCTGCAAGCAAATTTTGCGCCGACTTGCTGCCCATGCGTTCAAGTGAGGCCAAGGCCTCCTCATTCAGGCTGTAAATATCGGCCGGAGAGCTAACCAATCCGGATTCCACAAGCTGCTTAGCCACCGCCTCCCCAAGCCCCTCTATATCCATGGCATTGCGTGAGGCAAAGTGTATGATATTGCGCAGCAGCTGTGCAGGACATTCGGGGTTTTGGCAGCGTATGGCCGCCTCCCCCTCCTCACGTATAGTTTCCGCCCCGCAGGAGGGGCAGGCCTTAGGATACTCATAAGGCGCAGAGGCTGCAGCGTGCTCCACTACACTTACCACCTCAGGGATAATCTCCCCCGCCTTGCGCAGGATTACCCTATCTCCAATGCGCACATCCTTTTCGGCTATAAAATCGGCGTTGTGCAGGGTGGCTCTGCTAACGGTAGTGCCCGCAAGCTGCACAGGCTCAAATATGCCCGTAGGCGTTAAAACTCCCGTACGCCCCACGTTAATTTCAATATCAAGCAGGGTTGTCTCCTTCTCCTCAGGAGGGTACTTAAAGGCCGCCGCCCAGCGGGGGAATTTGGAGGTACTGCCCAACTCCTCACGAATGGCAAGGGAGTTTACCTTTACCACAGCACCGTCTATATCAAAGCCCAGCGTGCCCCGCTTTTCCCCAAGAGACTGTATGCCCTCCATAATTTTGTGTGGCTCTGTGAGCACAGCCCTATCAGGTGTAACCTTAAAGCCCAGCTCTTCAAGAAAGCTGAGGCTCTCGCTGTGTGTTTGCAGCTCACGCCCCTCAATGGCCTGAATGTTAAACACAAATATATCCAGCTTGCGGGAGGCTGTAACAGCGGCATCCTTTTGCCGCAGAGCCCCCGCCGCCGCATTTCTAGGATTTTTAGCGGTTTTCTCGCCCCTAAGCTCCTGAGCCTCTACCAATTCAATAAAGTTTTGCATGGGCATGTAAACCTCGCCCCTGACCTCTAAATAGGGCAGCTTAACAGGCAGTTCACGGGGTATAGAGGCTATGGTTTGCAGATTTTCGCTCACATCCTCACCCACAAGGCCGTTGCCTCTGGTTGAGCCCCTTACAAATCTGCCGTGGCGATATTCAAGGGCAACGGAGAGGCCGTCGATTTTAGGCTCAAGAACATACTCCAGCTGCCCGTATTCTGCGTTAATCTTGAGCATAAAGCCCTCCATCTCCTCTGGTGAAAAGATGTCCTGTAGGCTCTCCATAGGCACAGAATGGGTAACAGCTGAAAACTTTAACGAGGCTGCTCCGCCCACTCGCTGAGTGGGCGAATCAGCCGTGATAAGCTCAGGGTGCGCCGCTTCCAGCTCCTTGAGCTGATTCATAAGCGCATCATATTCAAAGTCTGATATTTCGGGCTCATCATTATTATAATAAAGCCCGTTGTGGTAGCTGAGAAGGCTGCGCAGCTCCTCAATTTGTTTTTGTATATCCATTCTTTAACGTCCTCCAAGGGCGTGTAAGCACGCCTTAGCTTTTAGGATAATCGCTAATCAAGCCTATGCCACTGACATCTGTGTAATGCTCGGGCACACGGCCGACTATCAGAGTTTCTGATATAACATAATTTGTTTCAACGTCTGTATATGTATTATATCCAGGTAATTCTATAAAAACAGTAATTTTAACCTTAAGTATAACTCTGTGCAGAGTTTGGTTGATTCCTGCCGAGCTGAACTCAGAGGCTAAATCGCTTAAAACGTTGCCGTGGAGCTTTAATTTTACTTCAATTTCAGGCCCTCTGCCCACCAAAAGCTCATTGCCTGTAAGCGTTCCTATTGGAATTTTTGCATTGGTGTAATTGCGCTCCAAAAGCTTTTTTTGAACGGCACCTGATATGGCGGCCTTTAAGCTGTTAATTTTTACCCCATCGGTTTCAATAGATGAAATCTCGCCGCTTTCGTTCTCTCTTATGGTGGTTATATTCTGATATTTTTCGCTTTGGTCAGCCATAACCTGGGTTATAGCGTCATTGATTGCCTGGGTGGAAATAGCCCTGCCTCTGCTGGCCGAAACCTGCTTAATAAGCGGCCTAAGGCTGCTATCCAGACCTATCAGCAGCACCACCAGCACAATTAGTACAGCTACTATTTTTAGCCTGCGTCTGGCTCTGCGCTCCTGCTTATCAAGCGGCTTGTGCGCAGGCCTGCGCATGTATAAATGCGGAAATAAAGCTCTGTTTCTCACAGCAAACACCTCCGATTTTCTACAATATGCAGAAGACGGAAATGTGTGCAACATAATAATTAAAAAATTGAACAATGAATAAGCTTTATGCAGATTATTCATTATTCATTAGAGCTGTGGGGTTTGATTTGTGATGGCCGGGTTTAATGAAAAAGATGTTGTTGCGATACGTAGCCTGTGGGAAGGTTAGTGAAGAGTGAAAAACGAAGAGAGAAAAGTGAAAAGTACAAACTTGCGCTGATACCGTTCTTATTTTTCACTTTTCTCTCTTAACTTTTCACTCCTTGTGCGATTAGCGCAAGTTTGGCCCGCCCGAGAGGATTTGAACCCCCGACCTTCAGAATCGGAATCTGCTGCACTATCCAGCTGTGCTACGGACGGATATTATAACTGCAATGCTGTAATTATAGTTTATGCTGTTGTATTTGTCAAGATTATGGGTATAATTTTAATAAAAACATTGCAATTCAATAAAAAAGGTGTTAATATGATATATAGCTCAATCACTACAAAATATATTTTAAGGAGTTTGATTATGAAGAGATTTTTAGCTTTAATTTTGGCTGGTGTTCTTTGTGTATCCCTTGCAGGCTGCAAGGCAAAGGAGGATACCGCAAGCAAAAGTGCTGTAATTACAGGAGGGCTCACTGCGGCGCAGTCTGTAGATATTTTTAAAGAAATTCAAGCCGTTACAGCCGCTACGGGAGATGCCTCAAACCTGCAATTTGATGCAGATTTTGAAATGCTTATGAACATGAAGTTTGCAGGCAATGCAATGGATACCACTACCAAGGGTAACATAAAGGTTGTGTATACAGAGGGTGAAATTAAAGGCTTCCTTTTTGACGGCAAGATTGATGCTTTGGGTCAAAGTGCTGATATGGCTATGTTCAAGGGCTCAGACGGCAATTATTATCAGGTTCAGAACGGAACTAAAATCCCCGTTGATGAGGCTCAGATTGCTCAGTTTGTCAATCCCACAGCTTCTGCCGGTGAAGTTTCAATTAAGGATGAATATGTTAAATCCGGCAGTAAGTATACTCTGGGAGAGGACACCGTTTATGAGATTGTTCTTGACGGCAAAGCCTTGATAAATGAGGCCGGAAGCCTTGGTTCTCTGGCAGATTTAGAGGCTCTGGGCATGAAGCCTGAGGATATTAACGTAAGCGATATGATTTACACCTACACCGTGAGCAAGGAAGGCCAGCCCAAGGCGGTTAAAGTAGCCTTTGCCATGGAGATGGAGACCGCCGGACAAAAGGTAAGCATAGAGACAGCTGTAACAATGAGCTTTAACAGCTTTAAGGATGTTGTAGTTGATATTTCAAAGTATGATTCATTATAATTTGTGATTGCATTCCTCTATTTACTCACTCGCTCCGTAGGGGCAGACCTATGTGTCTGCCCCAAAACGGGCATTTTACGGTAATCTGGGCAGACACATAGGTCTGCCCCTACCGATTTTTTAGAGATACTCAATTTAAAAATGGCTGACTCAAAAAGTCAGCCATTTTTAAATTGTGCTTATGATATATTAACCTGAACCTCATATTTGCCCACAACCCAGCAGGCCTTATTATCTGCGGATTTAAGAGCTATGCTTGCTGTGGCCATATAGTTACCTGTAAAGCTTTCTCTGTCGCCTATATCAATAACTATAATAAAATCATTTTCATTAAGGGTTTTAAGTCTGGCTGCGGGGCCGTACACCAGCACGTTACCTATGGTTTCGGTAGTTACCTTGGCGTTCTGTTTGGAGTTGCCGTTAATAAAGGTTACAACACCAGTTGTGGATACACTAAGAGTTTTGGCCTCAATGCCGGAAAAATCAAAGCTTACGCTTATCTCTGTAACCTTCTCTGTAACCTCCTTTATGCCGCTTGTAAAGGTTAGAGGCAGCTTTATAACATTCTTTTCCTTGGTTAAGGTGCTAAAATCTATTGTTGAAACAACATACTCATCAGAGGTGCCAAACACGCTCTCCATGCTCTTCGGCAGGCCCTCAACCGTGACTGTTTCGGGGCTTATTTTGTAGGGAAGCATCTTCTCCTTGTAATAATCGGGCACATTCTGGAACTCCACCATAAGCTTAAGCTTTTTGCTTAGAGTTACAGGTATAGTTACGCTTATTGGCTCTGCAAAATCATGGGTGATATGCTCAGATGAAACTATCTTTCCATATTTATCATAGTAGATAAGCACCCCCTGATATGTGGTAAGCTCTGAGATAGTCTCATTAGCAGCGGCCTGAACTACCACCTTATCTATGCGGTCTATGTCCCCCTCTGGGCCTGTTAATATCAGGTTCTCTATATTTGAATAGGGCTGACCTATAATATAATCGCCCATAGGCTTAATTGTTCCGTCTATTACGGTGGAGGAAACTTCAAACTCCTTGGACTTAATTCTGTCAAAGCGGACATAGATAGTGCTTATATTACCTGCGGAAAAGTCAAAATCCAGTATGGTGCGCCGCTTATCATATTTAAGCGTGATAAAATCCATGCCGGAATCCGTTACGCCTCCTGTAAGGGCGGTTACTGTAAAATCATCGGCAGTTATGCGGTTTAGCACCCCTCTTTTGGCTGTTATGTTAACGTTTATCTTGCCGCCTCTTATGCTTTCAGGTGAGCTTATTTCAATTAAATCTAAATTATATCTCTCCTTAAGAGCAGTGGTATCAAAGTTGATAGGCACATCGGCTATGGTGCGGGTCTCCTGCTGGCCATAGTTGATATTTATAACAAACCACAAAACAACAGAGCATACAATTGAAAACACCATTAAAAATATGCGGTTTTCAAAAAGTCTTGACATTTTAAACCTTTTATTCATCATCCTTTGCCTCCTTTTTAGAGCTCTTGCCTCTGGAAGCTTTTATAAACGGAACAAACGAGAGCATACTCTTAATTTTGCTCTGCTCCTCGTCTTCCTTAGTGGTATCCGGAGCTATTAGAGCAAGAAGATTAGCCGAGAACTCCACAGGGCTGTCAAAGCGGCTTAGCTTGCCATGATAGGCTATGGACATAGTTCCTGTCTCCTCTGAGACAACCGCAACAATTGCGTCTGAGCTCTCGCTCATGCCCAACGCTGCCCTGTGCCTTGTGCCTAGGTTGGAGTCCACGCTGCTGTTGTTATCGGTAAGAGGCAGTATACAGCCTGCCGAATATATCCTGTTGTTCCTAATTATAGCTGCACCGTCATGCAAGGGTGCTTTGTTAAAGAAGATATTTGCAAGAATTGCAGCGTTTACCTCTGCGTCTACTATTGTGCCTGTTACGGCTATATCGCTTAGGCTAAGCTCACGCTCAAACACAACCAGAGCACCCATGCGCTGGGCTTGCAGCCTCTTAAAGGCCTCAGAGACGCCGTTAACAGTAACCAGGCTCTCCTCTCGCTCCTTAGCTTCATCCTTAACCCCAAATATGGCAAACTTGCGCAAGCGGCTTTTGCCCACCTGCTCCAAAACCTTTCTAAGCTCGGGGTGAAAAACAATAACCAAAATTATAATACTATTTTCTACCAATACACGTATTACATAATTGATAACCTGCAAATCAAGGTAGATAGAAATAACGTAGGCGGCCGCTATCATTACAATACCCTTTAATAGCTGCTCGGCACGTGTCTCTCTTAAAAAGCCAATTAGCTTATACAGAATAAAAGCAACAATGGCAATATCCAGCACATCTGTTACCTTAAAGCCGCTTATCATAGAAAAAATGCTTGAAAAGAAATCCTCCATCTAAAACTTCTCCTTTTCACAATTGTTATTATCATAACATATTTGTTATGATATTTCAATTACATTATTTTAATAATTTAATAAATTTGAATTTTCAAGCACTTGACTTCCCATTAAGATTGTGGTATAATATTTGGCGTACGCAAAAAGCGTTCTATCCTTGCTCCAAGCAAAGACTTGGGGCCATAGTCCAAAAGGAGGTGCTAAATATGTCCAAGTATGAATCTATTCTTGTTGTTAGCGTAAAAGCCGGTGAAGAGGCAGTTAACGGTGTTGTTACTAAATTTAAAGATTTAATAACCGCAAATTCCGTGCCCGAGAGTGTAACTGTTGACGCATGGGGTAACCGCAGGCTTGCTTATCCTATCAATAAGGAAAACGAAGGTCACTATGTTCTCTATTCATTTGAAACAGAGGACGCCGACTTTACCGCCGAGTTAGACCGTGTCTACAAAATTACCGATGGTGTGCTCAGGTCCTTAATCATCAAAAAGGAAGACTAAAAGGGAGGCTTCAAAATGCTTAATAATGTTACTTTAATGGGCAGACTTGTTGCCGAACCAGAGCTTAGGCATACGCCTAACGATGTTCCAGTTGTTACCTTTACATTAGCCGTTGAAAGAGATTACGTAAGCAGCGGCCATGAAAGGCAAACCGATTTTATCGACATAGTAGCTTGGAGAAAAACAGCAGAGTTTGTCTCCAAATATTTTCACAAGGGTCAATTAGTCGCCGTTAACGGCTCTATACAAACCCGCAGCTATGAAGCTAAAGACGGTTCAAAGCGCAAGGCTTTTGAAATTGTCGCAGACAATGTCTATTTTGCAGAGGCCAAGCGCAATTCAGATTCCGGTGTTGCAACCCAATACGGCGAGCCGCCTCCAATTGCGGAGCCCAGCTCGTTCTCCAGCGGTTCTGACGAGGCATTTGAAGAAATTATTACAGACGATGATTTACCGTTCTGAGCAAACACATATTTGAACATAAAGGAGGGTTTACCCCATGGCCGAAAGGTTTGAAAGAAACGACCGCCGCGGCGGCAGAAAAAACCGTAAAAAGATTTGCAGCTTTTGCGCCGATAACTTACAGCTTATTGATTATAAAGACCCAATGAGATTACGCAAGTTTATTTCGGAGCGTTACAAAATTCTTCCCCGCAGAGTTACCGGCACCTGTGCAAGACATCAGCGTGCTTTAACAGTAGCAATTAAACGTGCCCGTCACGTTGCCCTGCTGCCCTATACCAACGATTAATTATCAATTTAAAGAGCTAAGGCTTGGCCTTGGCTCTTTTTTGTTCTTTTTGTCACGATAAAAATATTAATGAGTCTCTCTATTAACCTCGTTAGCCTTGTAGGAGCGACCGAGGGCGGTCGCCCCTATATGCTAGTTTTTTAGATGCTCCTCACTACTTGAAAAATACATATGTAAATTTCTTATTAACATATCTCCCCAGCTGCAAAGCCCATACCTTAGCCATTTTTAGCCCATAAAAACCCGCCTGAAATCACACAAAAATTGACTTTTACCCGGGAATATGCTATACTAGAGGCTAGAGATCAGAGGCTAGAAACTAGATTTTGCCCAGTCACAGCTTTATGCATTCATGCATCTTGCCACGTCTTTTTCTAGCTTTTCCTTGATTTTACAATTCAACTGTTGTATAATTATATATAGTGTTTTTGTTATGGATATTAAAAATTAGGAGGAAGCACCCAGGCTAAAAGCCTGGGCGAAAGAGCAAGATATGTCTAAAAAAGAAATCAAAAAAATAGAGGGCAAAAAGTTCTTTAATTACAAAAGGCGTTTCGGAGATAGAAACGACGGCTGGCGTGTTCGCAGCCACGACCCCTTCTTCGGCATTATACCGCATCTTATGCACACCAGGTTGGATTCAATGGTGTTCTTTGAAGAAAAGATAGATTTAGAGGACTTAGAGGCTTTTGTGCGCCAGCAGCGCAAGGATAGCGATATGACAGACCTCTCAATTGTTATGGTTATTATGTCGGCCTGCCTTAGAGCAATGGCGCAATATCCCAAGGCAAACCGCTTTATTGCAGGGCGCAAGATATTCGCACGCAACTACCTAAGCATTGCCATGGTTATAAAAAAAGAGCTTACCAAGGACAGCACAGAGACAACCATCTGCCCCCGCTTTGACCCTGACGCAAGCCTGCACGACGTGTGGGAGACTATACACAAGGCCATAGACGCAAGCAAAAAGGTGGAGGATTCCAACTCAACTGAAAAGTTTGCGGCTATTGTAAACCGCTTGCCTGTGCCCCTTATTCAGTTCTTCATTTTCCTAATTAAAGCCTTTGATTACTGCGGCTTGCTGCCCAAGGCTTTAATTAAAATCATTCCTTTTCACACCAGCTATTTCATTACAGATATAGGTTCAACGGGCATAGGCTCTGTTTATCATCATCTCTATGAGTTTGGCACCTGCTCCGTCTTCCTCTCTATGGGCAAGAAGGAGAAGTATCTCGCCCTGGACGGCGACGGCAAGCCGGTGGAGCGCAAGTTTGTCAATCTGCGCTTTGTGGTTGACGAGCGTGTAACAGACGGATTTTACTACGCCTCTGTTATGAAATACCTGCGCAAGCTGCTTAAGAACCCG
>JAISYX010000072.1 GCA_031269595.1 Oscillospiraceae bacterium | reverse complement strand
AAGAAGGCTTAAAAATTGGAGATTCAATTGAAACAGTTGGAAAACTCTATGGAAAGCCCTACTATGACGGCGGCGGCTATTACCAGTATTTAACAGGCGGGGTTGATTCTATGTTCGATATGAAAATAAAACTTAGCATTAATTTTACAGGTGGTAGCGTTTCGGCCATTGAATATCGCACGCTCCAAGATTACGAAGAAGAAGCACAAAAAAACTAACCTAACACCCCCAGCAAAAACTTAAGGCACACCACCAAAAGGCGGTTTTCCCCCAAAAATATTAAATTTAAAAAACTTAACAAATACTTGATTTTATGTGTACCCCGCCTTTGGGTTTGTGCCCTTCCCCGCCGCTTTAAGTGCAAGCGGCGGGGTTTTTGCGTATAAATTAGCTCTTTTTCCAGTTAAACTTAGACCTTAGCTCCTTGCCCACCTGCTCTGCCTGATGCTCCGCCTCTATGCGGCGTTTTGCAAGGAAAGAGGGGCGGCCTGCTTTGTTTTCGAGTATCCAGTCACGGGCAAATTCGCCGTTTTGAATTCTTGTAAGCACACGCTTCATCTCTGCCTTAGTCTCATCTGTTATGATTTTAGGTCCTACTGTGTAATCGCCGTATTCGGCTGTGTCAGAGATAGAATAGCGCATCATGCCCATTCCCCCTGCTATAACCAAATCTATGATTAGCTTCATTTCGTGTATGCACTCAAAATAGGCACTTTCGGGCTGATAGCCTGCTTCAACCAGAGTTTCAAAGCCTGCCTTCATAAGGGCGGTTACGCCTCCGCAGAGCACTGCCTGCTCGCCGAAGAGGTCGGTTTCTGTCTCCTCCTTAAAGGTGGTTTCAAGCACACCGGCTCTTGCGCCGCCTATGCCCAGAGCATAGGCCAGAGCCAGCTCCTTTGCGTTGCCTGTATCCTGATAAACGGCAACCAGACAGGGCACACCCTTGCCCTCTACAAATTGGCTGCGCACAGTGTGCCCGGGGCCCTTGGGAGCTACCATTACAACGTTAACATCGGCGGGGGGGAGTATTTGATTATAATGGATGTTAAAGCCATGTGCAAACAGCAGAGTCTTACCCGCTGTAAGCTGAGGGGCAACGTCGTTTTTGTAGATGTCGGCCATCTTCTCGTCATTGACAAGCAGCATGATTAAATCTGCTTCCTTGGCGGCCTCTGCGGTGTTTTTAACGGTGAAGCCGTCCGCCTTTGCCTGCTTTGCGCTCTGCGAGCCCTCGTATAGACCAATGATAACATTTACGCCGTTATCACGCAGATTTTGCGCATGTGCGTGACCCTGACTTCCATAGCCCACTATTGCCACAGTTTTGCCCTGTAAAAGGGAGAGATTGCAATCTGATTCATAATAAATTTTTGCCATTGTCTTGTTAACTCCTTTATTTATATAAAATTATTGATTAACGAAATTACTCACTCGTTTCGTAGGGGCAGACCTGTGTGTCTGCCCAAGGGCAGGCATTTTTGCGACGCTCTGGGCAGACACATAGGTCTGTCCCTACGGGTTTTTAGAGATAAAATTATTTGTTAGCGAAATCTTGCCTCTTGCATCTTGCCTCTAAACGGGAGCACGCAACGCCCGCTCTGTGCCGTGGCTCATGGCCAATGCGCCGCTGCGGCAGGTTTCCAGGATTCCAACAGGCCTTGCGGCCTCTATGAATTTATCTATGCGCTCAGAGGCGGCTGTTATCTCGGCTGTGATAAAATCTGCGCCAAAATCCATAACCTTGCCGCCGTAACGGTTAACCAGCTCGGTTAGACTGGCCTTCTTTTCACCTGTTGCGCTTAACTTGATAAGCAGATGCTCCACTGAGACAGTGGCCTCGTCATCAAACAGGATAACCTGAATTACATCCTGTAGCTTTTCCAACTGACGCACCACCTGCTCACGCATGTAATCGCTGCCTGTGCAAACTATAGTTATGCGGGAGTAGCTGCGGTTCTCTGTCTCGCCCACAGCAAGGCTGTCTATATTGTAGCCCCGCTTGGCAAACAGCCCCGCCACCCTGTTAAGGACACCAAAATGGTTGTTAACCATAACTCCTACGGTAAATTTTTCTCGTTGTTCCATTGTAAACACCTCTTTTTTTAAATAAATTTGCGCAGCAAATTCACCTAAACTATTATCTATTATCTAAGCCTTAGTGTCTGTAGGGTACGATGTCCACATCGTACCGTGAATACCTGTGAGTTTCGGGAAAACGGGACGATGTGGACATCGTCCCCTACGGACTTTTAAATCACATTTGCCGCAGCAAATTCACATTAATTTTCAACTTTCAACTTTCAATTTAATTTATTCTAATATCCTCAATAGCACCGCCCGGCGGTATCATGGGCAAAACCTTTTCATCCATATCTATCAGGCACTCAAGCACAAGGGGGCTTGCTTTATCCCACTGCTCAAGGGCTGCGTGCAGCTCCTCAAGGTTGTGCGCCCTTGCGCCCTTTGCGCCAAAGGCCTGTGCAAGCTTGACAAAATCCGTCTGTCTGTTCAGGGTGGTTTGTGAGTACCTCTCCCCATAGAATATCCCCTGCCACTGCCTCACCATGCCAAGCACTCCGTTGTTGAGTATCACGCTTAAGAGGGGAAGCCCCTGTGTTACTGCGGTTGCAAGCTCGTTAAGATTCATGCCAAAGCTGCCGTCTGAGGTAAAGTGCACCGTGGGCTTGCGGCCTGAGCCCATGCATCCGCCTATGGCTGCTCCAAGGCCGTAGCCCATAGTCCCCAAGCCGCCGGAGGTTAGCAGTGTGCGGCTCTTTTCAAAGGGATAGGCCTGCGCAACCCACATTTGATGCTGTCCTACATCTGTTGCTATAACGGTATCCTCAGGCACATGACTGTGCACAGCCCTGATGATGTTGTGGGGTGCGAAGAGCTCCAGAGGGGTGGACGGGACATGCGCCTTGAGTGCCTCAATTTCCTCCAGCCAAGCGGGATTCTGCTTTTGGGGCAGCTGCTCCAGCAGAGCGGTTAAAATTGCCTTGACATCCCCGTTCAGGCTTAGGTTAGGCCGCACGTTCTTGCCTATTTCAGCCCTGTCTATGTCTATATGGATAACCGTGCAGTTGCGTGTGTATTTATCAACGTTGCCTGTGGCTCTGTCAGAGAAGCGCACGCCTGCGGCTATAACCAAATCCGCCTTGGACTGCGCAACAGAGGCGGCATACTGCCCGTGCATTCCGCACATGCCAAGATTAAGCGGGTGCTTGTGCGGGATTGCGCTTAAGCCCATAACAGACAGCCCCATGGGAGCACTCAGCCTTTCGGCCAGAGCTACAGCCTCCGCCTCTGCGTTGGCGGCAATGACGCCGCCGCCAAAATAGAGATAGGGCTTTTTGCTCCCTGCAATAAGCTCCAAAGCCTGAGTTAAGTCGGGCAGAGGCTTTACGACTTTTTCCTCTCTCTTCGCCTCTCCCTTATATTCAGCCTCTTGAGCCTGTACGCTCTTGGGTATATCTATGAGCACAGGCCCGGGACGGCCTGCAGCGGCGATTTGGAAGGCCTCCCGTATAGTCTCCTCAAGGACATTGACATCACGCACAATGTAGCTGTGCTTGACTATGGGCTGTGTGATGCCCACAATGTCCACCTCCTGAAAGCTATCCCGCCCCAGCAGAGCCACGGCCACATTGCCCGTTATTGCCACAAGGGGGATTGAATCCAGATAGGCATTTGCAATGCCTGTTACCAAATTGGTTGCCCCCGGGCCGCTGGTGGCTATAACCACGCCCGGCTTGCCCTTAACACGGGCATAGCCGTCGGCTGCGTGGGCAGCACCCTGCTCGTGTGCGGTTATAACGTGGTTGATTCTGTCAGAGCTTTTGTAAAGCTCATCGTAAATATCCAGCACCGCCCCGCCCGGGTAACCAAAGACTGTGTCTACACCAAGGCTTACCAGCGTTTCGATTAAAATTTGCGCACCTTTTAACTGCATAAAAACCACCATGTGCCAGAGACTCCAACCGCACAACCTTATAAAAACTTGCCTGCCTGCGCCTGTGCCTCTGCCTTTCGTCATTCCATTATTAAAGGCCTTGCAGCGTTTGCTGCAAGGCCTTGTAGTTTAACTCTACTTTACACCCTTGATTCAGCACAACGCAAAACAGCACTATCGTTAATAATGACGATAATGCTTATAATTAGGACGAGGGCTGATAAGAATATCATAGCAAACATATTCCTTTCAATGGTTTCTCTGAGTATAGCATGTAAAAATTTGCTTGTCAAGGGGTTTTTAAAATAAATTTATGCTTTTTCGCAGTAAAGCGGTAAAAACCTAAATTCCTCCAGCCTTAACAACCTGTGATTCCGACCAACAGGAATCGCAATTGCAACTAAAGCAACCATAACAAAACTAAAAATATCTTTTCATCAATAGTGCATCCCTTAATTGTTTAAATCTAAATGTAATATTGCCACAGTATTCTCAAATAGTCAAACCTATTCAATCATCCCTCTACTTCCTCCAAATCCCCTTCAAATCCTTAGCTACAAATATAAATGCACCCACAAGCCAGATAATCACTATAGCCTCAAAAAACGGCACAAAATTAGCGGGGAGCTTATCTAAAAACAGGGGGTGAAAGCCCAGCACCGCCAGCATTACAACAAGCGCAATAAGAGCGGGGATGTTGGCCTTAGCGTGCTTTTTGCCAAGATGCTTTCTTACATAAAACTTGGGCAGAGGCTTGCCGTTAAGGGCAGAAAATGCCACTCCTAAATAGCGTTTGAGGTCTTTGGCAAAGCTCTCGCCGCCATCAAATTCGTTGTTTAAGTAGCTGTATTGGATTATGTCCGCACCCTCGTCATTTTTATCGGCAATTTGGGTGTAAAGGCGGCCTGTGCGCTCAAAATCAGAGGCATTAAGCTCGGTATAGGGCAAATTTAGTATAGTCCCTTTTCTATCGAGAGTATCTTTTGCAAGCTTTATAGAAAAATACATGCGATAAAATCCGCCTCCAGGCACCTCTGAAAGGGGATTGCAGGCTATGGTGATAAACTGCGCCTCCTTGCCCTTTTGACGGCGATAGTTGGGGTAGCTGCCCTCAAAGCCCATCTCCTTAAGACAGGGCTCAAGCTCCGCCTTAATGCTTGAAGAGGCCTTTTTAAACACCCCGCTCACGTTGCTCTCAAGCTCCGTTTGTGTGCAGCTTTCGCCAAGCAGCTTGACTATGCCCTTGCCCAAATGTCTAAGCTCCCCGCTTAAGGCAATCCAGCGGTTGAGCAGCTTGCCGACCTGACGCAGATAAAAGGCGTTGCTCTCAGGCTCGTCAGAGTCGTAATTTTCTGCAATGGCTGTGAGTATTTTAAGCAAGCCCTCTGCGCTGCCGTCTGCAAGACGGCGCAGAGTGCCCAGCATTCTTTGATAGGCAAAGCGGTTTTCAACAAGCTCCATGAGCTGCTCCTCACGCACGCTGAGCCACAGCCTGCGCTTTTGATTCCTGAGCAAATCGTAGCAATCCAGAAGCTTGGCAAAGTGCAAAAGCTCCCGCTCGCAGTCGCTTAGAGCCTCCTCACCCAGCACGGCCGCCTTTTGAATTAAGGACATAAGCGAACCGAAAAGACAGGTGTTAACCCCCTCGCCAAAGAGGCTGAGCCTTTGCGCATAGTTGTAAAGCTCAAAGCTAAAATCCACCTTGCTTGTGCGAATGGAGACCTGCGCCCAGTTTTTGTTCTGCAAAATGCGGCGGCGGGCTGCTTCTGAGGAGAACTCCGTATCCAGAGTAAGGCGGAATTCATAGCCGCTGCTGCCGTCCGGCATGGTTATTACATCGGCCTCCATCCAGTTTGCAAAGCCGAACACGGGCAATTCGCCCTCAAATTCGGCCGAATTTAGGTGCAAGCTCGCCTTGCCCCACAGACTGTTTACGTTTGAAATGTACACATCATCGCCCTTTTGCACCACAGAGACCACCTGCCCTGTAAGCGCAGAGAAGGAGGAGACAAAGCGTCCGGCCTCGCCGCCGATTCGGGCGGTGACGTCGTTAACCGCCGCAATACGGCGCACACGGGCGTTTTCGTTATCCCTTTGCAGGTCTTGCAGCCATTCAAAAAATGGGATGAGATAGCTTAGATACTCTGCTGTGCCAAGTATGGGCAGAGAGGCCAGCTCCACAACCTGAGGGGGGATAAGCTCACGCACGTTGTAGGAGGAGCTGAGCAGCTCCCTAAGCTTGCGTCTGATGGCATAGCAAAGCCTGAGCCTTTGGGGCATAATAAGCTCAGAGGCTATGCGTGAGACGGTTTCTTCCGCATTATAGGAGTTGTATTTGGAGGTGATGGGTGAAATTTCTGCAAAATGCAGCTCCAGCCCAAGCTCCTTCATATTAATATACGCCAAAACACCATGTGTTTAGAGAGCCCGCACACCAACAATTTATTTAAAAATTATCTGCTGTGCCTGCGTCTCTACCTTTCGTGTAATTTTTAAATCACTACCAACCTAACTATAATATCTGATACAGGATATAACCTTGCCCAAAATGCTCACATCACGGGAGATAATGGGCTCGTAAAGCGGATTTTCGGGTTGCAGTCTGATGTGGTCTTCCTCACGGTAGAAGCGTTTGACTGTGGCCTCTTCATCTATCATAGCCACGACAATCTCGCCGTTTTGGGCGGTCTCGGTTTTTTCACATACAATTATATCGCCGTCCAGAATGCCTGCTTCTATCATGCTTTCGCCCACCACACGCAGGGCAAAAAGCTCAGTATCACGCCGTTGTTCCCCTGAAAAGGGGATGTAGGCCACAATTTCTTCTATGGCAAGAATGGGAATGCCCGCTGTAACTCTGCCCACAAGCGGCACTTGAACCACAGGTGCTTCGTTGGCTATTTTGATGGCACGGTTGAGGCCGCTGCCGCGCTCTATGTAGCCCAACTCCTCCAGCTTGCGCAGGTGCTGGTGCACCGTGGAGGTGGATTTAATGGACAGCTCTGCACAAATTTCACGCACAGAGGGCGGGAAGCCGCTCTGTGAGCGTTCCTTTAGATATTCAAATACTCTTTGCTGACTTTCGGTTAATCTTTCCATTTAAACACCATGTGTTTAGAGAGCCCGCACACCAACAATTTATTTAAAAATCGTCCGTTGTGCCTGCGTCTCTACCTTTCTTATTCTTTTCAATTTATTTATACTTTTGTTTTTATCGGATTTTTAAATGCTGTAGGGCATAACTTTACAAACATATTATACCACAGGTCGAAAAAAATTGCAAACATTTGTTTTGAAGTTTATGTAAAAAATTTTTAAATATCTGCATTTCTAAAAAATCCGTAGAGGCAGACCTATGTGTCTGCCCTGATTATCGCAAAAATTCCCGTCTTTGGGCAGACACACAGGTCTGCCCCTACGGAGTGAGCGAGTAAAAATAGTTGTTCAATTTAAAATCACATATAAAAATTTATTAAAAAGCCTTTTAATATTCCAAATTTTATGGTACAATAATTCTATACATGAAAATTTTAACTTAACACTGCGCTTTGCTGTGTTGTACTGATATAATTTGAGAGGTGTATCGTTTGGATAAATTTGTTATAACCGGAGGCAAGCCCCTTTGCGGTGAGGTTACCATAGGAGGCGCAAAAAATGCAGCCGTTGCAATAATCCCCGCTGTTATTCTGGCCGACAGCCCTTGCAGGCTTGAGAATCTGCCCAATATAAGTGATGTTACCATTATTGTTGAAATCCTGCGGCAGATGGGTGCTGTTGTTAAAAGGGTTAACAAGCACACGCTGGATATAGACCCAACTCCCATTAAAACCCACGTTGCCGAATATGATTTAGTTCGCAACATGCGAGCCTCATACTATCTTTTGGGTGCTCTGCTGGGCAAGTTTTCAAAGGCCAGAGTTTCTATGCCCGGGGGCTGTGATTTTGGCGTGCGTCCCATAGACCAGCATCTCAAGGGCTTTGAGGCTCTGGGTGCGGAGGTCTCCCCCATAGAAAAGGGCATGATAGACCTTAAAGCAAGCGAGCTTAGAGGCAGCTCTATCTATTTTGACACCGTAACCGTGGGAGCTACAATGAACATAATGCTCGCAGCCGTTAAGGCCACGGGACTTACTATAATCGAAAACGCCGCAAGAGAGCCTCATGTGGTTGATTTAGCCAACTTCCTAAACACAATGGGCGCAGATGTAAGGGGCGCAGGCACAGACGTTATCAAAATAAGGGGCGTCGAGAGCCTTAGAGGTGTGAGCTATTCCATTATCCCCGACCAGATTGAGGCGGGCACTTACATGGCCGCTGTTGCAGGTGCAGGCGGAGATGTGCTAATTAAGAACATAATACCAAAGCATTTGGAATCCATAACCGCAAAGCTGCTTGAAATGGGCGTAGATATTGAAGAGAACGACGATTCTCTGCGCATAGTGCGCACAGAGCCGCTGCACAAGTGCAATATTAAAACCATGCCGCATCCTGGCTTCCCCACAGATATGCAGCCCCAGATAGCCGCTGTGCTAACTGTGGCAAAGGGCACAAGCATAGTTAACGAGAGCGTGTGGGAAAATCGCTTTAGATATATAGAGGAGCTGCGCAGAATGGGCGTGAGAGCCTCTGTAGACGGCCGTTTGGCTATATTTGAGGGCGTTGAGCACCTTGAGGGTGCAAGAGTTAAGGCTGTGGACCTGCGTGCAGGAGCGGCTATGATAATTGCAGGCATAATGGCTCACGGAGTAACCGAAATTGAGGATATAAAGCACATAGACAGGGGCTATGAGGATATAATTGAGAAGTTCCGAGGCATAGGCGCAGAGATAAGCCGCAGCACAAGCAGCCCTGATTCATTTGCTATTGCAAATTGATAAGAACATAATTGGGTGTCTCTGTAAAACGTTAGGGGCAATTTTCAATTGCCCGACGACTAGGCGGGTTGCGTAAGAGCGGGAGGTATGTAACTTTTCCATCGCAACGCTGACGTGCGTCATTGCGAGCACCGCTGAGCTTGAGTTTATCCCGTTGCTATGTGTGCGAAGCAATCCAGTGCACTAAGCCCCTGTGCTGACTTTGAACGTCTGGCCTTGTCCCACTGGATTGCTTCGCACACCACACTTTACTGTTATTGTAGCTTGGCTGTGTGCTCGCAATGACGCAGCTTTTAATGTCTTATGGGTTCTTTGCTCACCGCTGTAACTTTTCTTTGCAGCTTTTCCGCTAAGTCTGCGGTGAACGAGTTGGTTTCCTCTACAATCCTTTTAATCAAAATTTGCGTTAGCAAATCCACCGCAACTCTTCACTTTTCACTGCAAAATTCGCAAATTTTGCTTTAAAGAAAGACAGGTGTTCATGGCTAGGTTTTCGCCTCTTTTTAGCGGGAGCAAGGGCAATTCATACTATATTGGCTGCGCCGGCGGAAGCATTCTAATTGATGCCGGAGTTAGCGCAAAACGCCTTGAACAGGCTCTGTTTAGCATAGATGTCAACCCCGCTGATATACATACCATCTTTATAACCCACGAGCACATAGACCACGTTAGGGGCTTGGGTGTTTTTGCCGCACGCTACGGCTGTGCTGTTATGGCTACCTCAGGCACTCTTGAGGCACTGGAGCAAAACGGCCTGAGCAAAAAAATAATCGCACTAATCCCTATAGAGCACGGCTGCCAAACCGAGGCCGCCGGTATGCAGATAAGCTGCTTTGCAACCCCTCACGACACCCCCGCAAGCTGCGGGTTTAGGGTGAGCACCTCCGACGGGCGCAATATAGGCATAGCCACCGATATAGGCTGCATGACTGCCGAAATACGGCAGAGCTTATGCGGCTGTGATTTAGTTGTGCTGGAATCCAACCACGATGTGGGTATGCTGCAAAACGGAGCGTATCCATACTATTTAAAGCGGAGAATCCTCTCAGATGTGGGGCATCTCTCCAACATAAAATGCGCAGAGGAGCTGCCTGTGCTTGCTAAATCGGGGACAACCCGCTTTATTTTGGGGCATTTGAGCCAAGAAAATAACATGCCTGTTCTGGCATATCAAACCTCCCTTAGCACCCTGCTGGAATGCGGCTTTAAAGAAAAGCGTGATTTCACCCTAAGCGTCGCCCCCCCGCAAAACGATGAGGGGATTATGGTGTTTTGATTAATGCGTAATTCGTAATTAATGGTGGAAATTCACCTTAATTTTCAACTTTCAATTTTCAACTTTCAACTTAAAAAAGCGCAGGATTTTTATCTCCTGCGCTTTTGCTATGCTAAGCAATGTTTACTTCTGCACATCATTCTCATCAAATCTGTCGCCGCATTCGGGGCAGAATTTTTGGGGATTCTTTGGGTCAGCGGGCTGCCAGCCGCACAGAAGCTTAGTTCAGCTGGATTGCTTCGCACACCAAGCTTTGCTGTTATTGCAGCTAAACTGCGTGCTCGCAATGACGCAACTTTTATGGTTTCAAAATCACTTGGCGCACCGCCGTAGCTTTTATTAAAATCTGCGCAGCAAATCACATCAATTATACATTATACATTATCAATTAAAAATTTACTTCCTATTCGCCTTCTTAAGCCTCTGCTCCTTAGCCAGCATCATCTTTCTCATACGTATGCTCTTAGGCGTTACCTCAACCAGCTCATCGTCAGAGATAAACTCTATAGCCTGTTCCAGGCTTAAAATTGTGGGCGGTGTTAGCTTTAAGGCCTCATCTGAGCCGGAGGCACGCATGTTGGTAACGTGCTTTTTCTTGCAGACGTTAACCACAACCTCCTCATTTTTTGGCGAGACGCCCACTATCATGCCCTCATAAATTGAAAGGCCTGCACCTATAAACAGGCGGCCTCTATCCTGTGCGTTAAACAGGCCGTAGGAGGTGGTTTCTCCCGCCTCAAAGGCAACAAGGCTGCCCTGATTTCGTATGATTATATCCCCCTTGTAGGGCTCGTAACCGTCAAATATATGGTTCATTATGCCGTTGCCGTTGGTGTCTGTTAAAAACTCGGAGCGGTAGCCCATAAGCCCTCTTGCAGGGATTTTAAACTCCAAATGCGTTATGCCCGTGCCTCTTGAATCCATGTTCTGGAACTCAGCCTTGCGTGAGCCAAGCTTTTCCATAACAGCCCCCACATACTCCTCAGGCACTTCTATCATCAGCAGCTCTATAGGCTCATGCCTTACGCCGTTTATTGTTTTATAAATAACCTGAGGCCGTGAGACGGCAAACTCGTAGCCCTGACGGCGCATTGTCTCAATAAGTATAGAGAGGTGCAGCTCACCTCTGCCCAAAACCTTAAAGGAATCTGTGCTGTCTGTCTCTTCAACACGCATGGCCACGTTGGTTTCTATCTCCTTGAACAGCCTTTCCCTTATGTTACGGGAGGTGACAAGCTTGCCCTCCCTGCCCGCAAAGGGTGAGTTGTTAACCATGAACATCATGGAGACAGTGGGCTCGTCTATCTTGACAAAGGGGAGGGGCTCTATGCATTCAGGGGAGCAGATTGTCTCGCCTATGTTAAGCTCTGCTATGCCGGAGACAGCTATAATATCCCCCAGAGCGGCCTCTGTGCACTCTGCACGTTTAAGCCCCTCAAACTGATACAAGCGGCTGACCTTAACATTTTTAACCCCGCCCTCAAGTGAGCAGAGCGCAACCGTATCGTTAACCTTGATTTTGCCTCTCTCTACACGGCCTATGCCTATTCTGCCCACAAAGGAGTCATAATCTATATTAGAAAAGAGCACCTGTGTAGGACCATCAAGGTCCCCTGCAGGGGGCGGAACCTCACGGATTATCATTTGGAACAGAGCCTCCATGTCCGTGGTCTCCTCATTTGGAGAATCGGAGGCGTAGCCGTCACGTGCCGAGGCATACACCACAGGGAAGTCCAGCTGTTCGTCGTCTGCGCCCAGCTCAATAAACAGGTCTAAAACCTCGTCTACAACCTCCTCAGGACGTGCGCCTGGTCTGTCTACCTTATTAAGTACAACAAGAGGCTTTTTGCCTAGGCCTAAGGCCTTTTTAAGTACAAAGCGTGTCTGGGGCATACAGCCCTCAAAGGCGTCTACCAGCAGCAGCACACCGTCCACCATAAGCAGGATACGCTCAACCTCGCCGCCAAAATCGGCGTGCCCGGGGGTATCCACTATGTTAATTTTAATATCGCCGTACATAACTGATGTGTTTTTTGCAAGTATGGTTATTCCACGCTCACGCTCTAAATCGTTGGAATCCATAACCCTTTCGGCTACATTTTCGTTGGTGCGGAATATACCGCTTTGGCGCAGGAGCTGGTCAACTAAGGTTGTTTTGCCGTGGTCAACGTGGGCGATAATGGCTATGTTACGCAGGTTTTCTCTGTTTTGTAAGCTACTCATATAGAATTCAACATCTCCGGTACTTTTAATTTAATTTACAATTGGGTATCTCTAAAAACCTGTAGGGGCAGACCTATGTGTCTGCCCAGATCACCATAAAGTGCCCGTCTTTGGGCAAACACATAGGTCTGCCCCTACAAACGAGTTGGTAATTAGAAAAACTCAATTTAATTATTATATCACAAATCCGCACGGCTAACAAGAGGAAGTTTTTAAGTTTTAAAATTCGGTAAATTTTAAAATTCCCCTCAACGGAGGGGTGCCCCGCAGGGGCGGGGTGGTTTATACGTCCGCAAACGCCAAAAAACAACACCTAATCAAGAGCGAGCATAAAACCAAAAAGCTAAAAAGCAAGCACCACGCACCAAAATCCACAAATCAATTAAGCACTGCCGCCCGCAAAGACCACCCTCTCTTCCGCCTACAGGGCGGAAGAGTTCCCCTCCGTTGAGGGGAATTACGTAACCTTATGCTCTTCTTACCTCTTACTTCTTGCTTCTTGTCTCTTTTCACTTTTCCCCCCTTGACAAAAACCTCCATAAACTGTATCCTATAATATAGAAAGTTATGCTTTGATATGAGGTGCACACATGGGCAAGCGTGATGTGGTTTTAGATGAAATAAGGGCATTTTTAGCTGTATATACTATTTGGGGACATGTTGTCGCCTGGAACAATCTGTTTACAAGCGACACCGCCCTGATTAACTTTAACGTGTGGGTGTATCCCCCACTTGCGGCCTTCTTCTTTTTAACAGGAATAACCAACTCCCTCTCCCGCAAGCGCAGCTTAAAGGAGTTTTACCTTACCAGAATCTCCCGCCTGTACAAGCCCTATTTGATTTATGCTCTGCTGTGTATTCTGCTCTGCTTTATTGTTGCGGGGCTTCAAGGCAGCAGCTACCCTAAACAGATTTTAGAAATAATGCAGGCCAAGCAGCTGGAAACAGGTGCAAGCTCCTTGCATATCCTCTCCCCTGGCTCGCCGATTTACTGGTTTTTGCCTTTGGATTATAGCTATATCCCTGTACCTGAGGGCTTGCAGATACTCACCTTTCACCTGTGGTTTGTAATGGTTTATTTGCTCACAGTACTGTTTATTCCCCTCCTGCGGCTTATGCAGGAGAGCCGAAGCAGGCTTAAATATCTGCCCTTTGCAGCTCTGATTGTTATAATGCTAATTCTGCGTGGAGTTAAGATACTCTATTGGGGCAACGGCTGGCTCTCTCCCTTTTTAATAGGCCTGCCCATGAGCCTCTCCTTTGCCCTGTTTTGGGCGTATCTGGGGCTGTTCTACAGCAAGCTGAGGCATCCCTCCAGGCCTGTTAAAATAGGTGCAGCGGCGGTGGCCTTTATCTCGGCGGCCACTGTTGGAGTGCTCCTGCTGCTGCCTAAGATATTCGCCCATTTGGGCGTGGAGCTAAGCCCCTTCTGGGAGAAGTACTTTTACTTTGTATTTGGCTTTAACCGCAACACCTTCCCCTCTAATATCACTTTCCTGCTGCTTAATCTGGCGGTTTTCCCACTGCTGTATCTGGGTTCGCCCTATCTAATAAGATTTATACGCCGGTGCAGGCGGCTTAAGCTGATAGACGGGCTTATGTCTGATTATGAAAATAGCTATTTAATAATCTTCCTCTTCTCATCCTTTGCCTTTTATCTGGTTAACTGGAGCTTAAAGGGACTTGGCATCTTCGATTTGATTGTTAAAAATGAGCTTGTGGGCGCTGTGGTGCTCTCGCTTATAATGATACCCATTTGCGGCAAGCTTGGTAAGAGGCTCTCACCTATTGAAAATATCCGCCTCACCAAAAGGAAAAAAGTTTAAATCTCAAAACAGGAAAGGACGCAGGAAGCCCCGCAAAACATCTTTTACAGAGTTTTGTGTGCAGGCTCTCCGGCACATGGTGCCTGATGGAAGCATCCCGCAAAACAGCATTAAAGCTCATGCTAAAGGCCGAAAAGGAGCAGGCTTATTCTAACCTAGCCCTAAATATAGCCCTTAAAGAGAGCCTTCTCTCCCCAAAGGATAAGGCCTTTGTCTCCGCACTGTTTTATGGTGTGCTGGAGCGCAGACTAACGCTGGATTATCTGATAGACAGCTATGCAGGCAAAAAGCCCCTCTCACCGGAGGTGCAGGGCATTTTGCGCATGGGCTTTTATCAGCTTTTGTATATGGACAGAGTGCCCGAAAGTGCGGCGGTTAACGAGGCTGTTAATCTGGCAAAGGAGTTCCGCTCCTCACGCAACGCCTCCGGCCTTATTAATGCAGTGCTCAGGGCGTTTATCCGCAAGGGTAAGCAGTTGGAGCTTCCCGCCTCCCCCCTTGAGGCACTTAGCATACAGCACTCACTCCCCACATGGATTATCGAGCTTTGGCGCACCTCCTACGGGGAAGAGCTTATGCTTGAGCTGCTCCCCTGCCTCTGCGGACGCCCGCCTCTTACCGTAAGAGTGAACACCGCTAAAACCACTTCAAAGGAGCTTATGGCAAGCCTTGCGTCCAAGGGCATTGCCGCTGTGGAAATAGATTGGCTGAGCAACGCCCTTGAGATAAGCGGCACGGGCTCAATTGAGGCTCTGGATGAGTTCAAGAACGGTTGGTTTCATGTGCAGGACGCAGCCTCACAGCTGTGCTGCAAGCTCCTTGACGCAAAGCCTGAGGAGCTTATTTATGATGTTTGTGCTGCTCCCGGCGGAAAAAGCTTTACAATTGCTCAATCTGGTGGTAAAATAAGTTCATACGATTTGCACCCCCATAAAATAGAACTCATTAAATCGGGGGCTGCAAGGCTGGGTTTGGGTAACATTCAGGCCTCACTGCGCAACGCCGCAGAGCCGGAGCAGGCTCTGCCCCTTGCCGAAAAGGTGCTGTGCGATGTGCCCTGCTCGGGACTGGGCATAATCAGGCGCAAGCCAGAGATACGCTATAAATCGCCTAAGGAGATTAAATCGCTGCCCGAAATCCAGTATAAAATACTGTGCGAATCCGCAAAGCTAGTTAAGCCAAATGGCTTGCTGATATACTCCACCTGCACACTAAACCCCAAAGAAAACGGCGAGGTAACAGCAAAATTCTTAAATGAGCACCCCGACTTTGCCCCCTTTAGCTTAAATCTGCCGCCAAATATCCGCAGAATAGAGGAACAGCCCCACGAGCTAAGCCTGTTCCCACAGGCTTATGGTACTGATGGGTTTTATGTGGCTGGGTTTAAAAAAGAAGCACGCTGCTAGAGGCAAGAAGCAAGAAGTAAGAGGCAAGAATTTGTAGCTAAGCTGGCTCCCTCGCAGAGGAATCTGTCACCGCATGGTGACTGAGGGAGGAAACGCAGGGCGGAGACGTGGACATTCCAACCCTTTGAAGAGTGGGCACGGATGCTACTAAAAGCCCAGTTTAACAGCTAATTTTAGAGCCTGCGCCGCCCTCCCTCCGGCACTGTAGTGCCACCTCCCTCTAAGAGGGAGGCAGGGCTGCGATGAAATTTTAAGCTACTTTCATTAAAATTTGCGAAGCAAATCCACCTTCATTTTCAATTTTCAACTTTCAATTTTCAATTAAAAAAAGGGTGTGTCTCTTGAAGGATATTAAATCCATGAACCTAGGTGAGCTTACAGAGGAATTTACCAAGCTCGGACTGCCTGCCTATAGGGCAAGGCAGGTTTTTAAGTGGTTGCACAAGCTCAACGTGAACAGTTTCTCTCTAATGAGTGATTTACCCGCCATTTTACGAAAAAATCTTGAAGAAAATTATAATATTACAAGCTTGTCCATTGAAAAAAAATTAAAATCGGAGTATGATAGTACTATTAAGTATCTTTTCCGTTTAAATGACGGAGAATTTATAGAGTCTGTGCTTATGGAATACCTGCACGGATACTCAATTTGCATTTCCACTCAGGTGGGCTGCCGTATGGGCTGCACCTTTTGTGCCACGGGCTTGGGCGGCTTAAGCCGCAATCTTAGCCCCGCAGAAATGCTTGCACAGGTGCAAACCGCCGCAGAGGATACAGGGCACAGAATTTCAAACATAGTGCTTATGGGCATGGGTGAGCCGCTGGATAACTTTGATAATGTGCTGCGCTTCCTTGAGCTTGTCAGCTGTGAAGAGGGCTTAAACATAGGCATGAGGCACATCAGCCTTTCCACCTGCGGCTTGGTTGACAAAATAGAGGAGCTTATACCAAAATCACCGCAATTTACCCTTTCGGTTTCGCTCCACGCTCCGAATGACGCTTTGCGCTTGCAAACCATGCCTATTAACCGCAAATGGAATGTGGATACCCTGCTTAAAACCTGCCGCAGATACGCAAAATCCACAGGGCGGCGTATCTCCTTTGAATATGCCATGATAAAGGGCTTTAACGACAGCGACCAGTGCGCCCACGAATTGGGCAGAAAGCTAAAGGGTATGCTGTGCCATGTAAATCTGATTCCCGTTAATACCGTGAAAAACAGCGGTTATAATAAGAGTACGGCAGAGCGGCAAAGGCAGTTTTGCTCTGTGCTTAAGGGCTACGGCATAACGGCCACCATAAGAAGAACCCTAGGCTCTGATATAAACGCCTCCTGCGGACAGCTGAGAGGCTCGTTAAATTGAAAGTTGAGAGTTTTTTTAATTCGTAATTCTTAATGCGTAATTAATGGCAAATTCACTCATATTTAATTGGTATCTCTAAAACCCGTAGGGGCAGACCAATGTGTCTGCCCAGATTACCGCAAAGTGTCCCTCTTTGGGCAGACACATAGGTCTGCCCCTACAAAGCCTTTAATTGAAATTTGCGCAGCAAATCACCTCAATTTTTCATTCGTTAAGTAATGTACAACTTTGGAAGGATAAACATATAATGAGTTTATTGGTTTATGGCAAAACAGATGTAGGGCGGGTACGCAGCACCAATCAGGATGCCTGCGACTTTGGCGATTTGCCCGAAAACAGCGGCATATGGGCTGTGGTTTGTGACGGTATGGGCGGCACAAACGGCGGCAACATTGCCAGCGATATAGCTGTTAAAACCATATCACGGGAAGTGCAGGAGGCCTGCCGCAGCGGTATGGAGGCAGACGACATAAGGGACATAATAGAGTGCGCCATAGACGAGGCCAATGCAGAAATTTACTATAAATCTATAAAGGAGCTCACGCTTTCGGGCATGGGCACAACTGTTGCAATGGCTGTTATAACCGACGGCAGGGCGCACATTGCCCATGTGGGCGACAGCAGGGTTTATGTTATATCCAACAACAGCGTAATTCAATTAACACGTGACCATTCTATAGTGCAAATGATGGTTGAGGCCGGACAGATAAGCGAGGAGGAGGCCAAAAATCACCCTCAAAAGAACGTTATAACACGGGCTGTGGGGGTTTTGCGCTATGTGGATATAGATTATTGCGAATATGATTTGCAGGAGGGTGAAACGCTCCTGCTGTGCTCAGACGGTTTTTCTAACTGTGTTGAGGGGGACGAAATGCTTGAGCAGGTGCTGCACAAGCCGCCGGAGGAGCTTGCCGAGAGCTTGGTGGCCTTGGCAAACCAACAGGGCGGAAGCGATAATATCACGGTTGTAACCGTTACAAATAAAGCCTAAATTTTAAGAGAGGAGGCACTAAGAGATGGATAACAATATAGGAAAGACCCTTGGCGGTCGCTATGACATAAAAGAGATTGTGGGCGTTGGCGGCATGGCCGTTGTATACAAGGCCTTTGATACCGAAACCCACAAAAATGTGGCTCTTAAGCTGATGAAGGATGAATATCTGCACAACGAGGAGTTCGCACGCCGTTTCCGCAACGAGTCCAAGGCTGTTTCAATTTTGAATCACAAGAACATCGTTAAGATATTGGATGTTTCTTTAACAGGCGATACTCAGTATATCGTAATGGAGCTGGTGGAGGGCGATACTCTTAAATCTTATATAGACAATCAGGGCAAGCTCCCCTGGAAGACAGCCCTAAACTTTATAATTCAAATTCTTAAGGCCTTAAATCACGCCCATGGCAAGGGTATAATTCACAGGGACATAAAGCCCCAAAACATCATTATGCTTGAAAATAAGAGCATTAAGGTGGCCGATTTTGGCATAGCCCGCTTTTATGGAAGTGAGACCAGAACCATAGCCGATAAGGCCATAGGCTCTGTGCACTATATCTCACCGGAGCAGGCAAGGGGCGATGATATTGACACCCGTGCAGACATTTATTCTGTTGGGGTTATGCTGTATGAAATGCTAACAGGAAAGCTGCCCTTTGAGGCCGAAAACCCTGTCTCTGTTGCCCTCATGCAGCTGCAAAACGAGCCTATCCCCCCAAGGGAGAGGAACGAAGCTATACCCGTAGGCCTTGAGGAAATAATAATGAAGGCCATGCAGAAAAACCCCAAGGACAGATACCAAACCGTTGCCGAAATGCTCAAGGACATAGACGCCTTTCGCAAAGACCCAAAAATAGTGTTCTCTTATGACTTTTTTGTAGACGACAGCCCCACAAGATATGTAGACACCTCCTCTGCCGGAGGAGGCAGCAGCTCTAAAAAGAAACGCCGTAAGGATGACTTTGCGCCTGAGATGCGCTCACCTATTATAAGCTCACTAACTGGTATAGTGCTAGCCTTTATTATTGTGGCTGCTGTTATTGTTATAATCTCAATGGACATTAACAATGTGTTTGATTTTAGCAAGCCCAATGAGGTTGCTCTGCCCGACTTTATAGGCCAGCAATTTGACACCATAAGCAAGGATAAGCAATATGCCTTTGAGTTCCTCAAGGAGGATGAGTTCTCGGCTGAAATACCCATGGGTCAGGTAATGCGGCAAATCCCCCCCAAGGGCAAGCTTGTTTTTGAAAACACCACTATAACTCTAATTGTAAGCAAGGGCAAGGAGCGGCTCCTTGTGCCCGACATTATAGGCCAAAACTTCACCGAGGGCTCGCAAACGCTTATAGGCTATAATCTTAGCGTTAACCGTATAGATGTCTATGATAACGAGCTGCCTGAGGAGTATATCATAGAGACCACACCCTTAAAGAACACCGAGGTTGCCTCCGGCTCTGTGGTGGATGTATATGTAAGCATAGGCCCCAAGCCCGAAAATATGACCATGCCGGACTTTGAAAACAAGATGACCATAGACCAGGCCAAGGCCAAAATAATAAGCATGGGCTTAACTATGGATACCCCTGAGGAAAAGGACAGCGACAGGCCAAAGGGCACTATACTCTCACAAGACCCCAAGGCGGGCACAGCGGTTAAATCCGGTGATGTAGTGCATCTTGTTATAAGCAACGGTGCAATACAGGCAAAAACCGTGCTGCTTAAAATTGACATGCCCGAGGGCGTGGAAAAGCGAATGACACTTGAAATTGTTCAGGACGGCATTTCGGTTAAGGAAGACCAGGTTCTGCCCTCTATAGTTAAAGAATATGAGTATACAGCCTCCGGCAGCGGCACGCAGGAGATACTGATAATACTGGATAACAGGGAATATGTTAAGTATTCCGTAAACTTTGAAACAGGAGCAATTAAAGTTCTTGAAAGTAACAGACACAAATTCTGATAATACAGAATTAAACGGGATTATAGTTAAAGGTATAGGCGGTTTTTACTATGTAAAAACTGCCTGTGGCGTTTTTGAATGCCGTGCAAGGGGTATACTCCGCAAGCGTGGGCTTACTCCCATGGTGGGGGATAATGTTATAATAACGGCGGTTAAGGATAGCTTTTCAACCGTAGATGAAATTAAGCCCCGCAAAAGCTGCCTTATTCGGCCTCCCATAGCTAATCTTGAAAGGCTTATGCTGGTTATCTCCTCCTGCGAGCCTGAGCCTAACAGGCTTATTATAGACAGAATGATAGCCTATGCCGAAAATGGCTCAATAGAGCCTGTTTTGGTGTTCACCAAGCAGGATTTAACCACCTGCGGCCCGCTGGCTGAGGAGTATAGCAGCGCAGGCTTTAAGGTGTTTTATGCCGATTATACAAAGCCCGAGGGGCTTGTTCCTATAATTGAGGAGATGAGCACGGGCATTTCTGCCCTTGCGGGGAACTCAGGCGTGGGTAAATCCACCTTTTTAAACGCTGTAATGCCCTCTTTAGACCTAGAGACAGCAGCGATAAGCAAAAAGCTTGGCAGAGGCAAGCACACCACCCGACAGGCGGAGCTCTTCACTCTCCCTCAAGGCGGCATGGTTGCCGATACCCCGGGCTTCTCCTCTATAGATATAGAAAAGCTTAACACCATTTACAAGGAAGACTTGCCCTATGCCTTTCGTGAATTTGAGGAGTATATGGGGCAGTGCAAATTTGTCTCCTGCTCACACACGGTTGAAAAGAGCTGCGCCGTTTTGGCGGCTGTGCAGGCGGGTAAGATTTCAAAAAAGCGTCATGATAGTTATTGTACCATGTATAAGGAAGTAAAGGATTTACAACAGTGGGAGAAGAAGTAAAAATCTGCGCTATATTTGGTGCAGGTGAAGTAAATGATTATGAAGCAATAGCCGCAATGCTGCCGGCAGGGGCGTTTATAATAGCGGCAGACGGAGGGCTCTCTCACCTTATAGGTATGGGGCTTACTCCCCATTTGGTTATAGGCGATTTTGATTCCTACCGGGGCTTGCCCCCCCAGGGAGTGCCCGTTATACGCCATTCCTCTGTTAAGGATTTCTCCGACATGGAGGCTTCTGTTGACTATGCCGTGGAGCACGGCTTTAATCAAATTTTAATCTTTGGGGGCATGGGCGGCAGGCTAGACCACACGCTGGGCAATCTGGCTCTGCTCTACAGTGCCCAATACAGGGGTGCTTCTGCCATGCTTTTAGATGAGAGCACCGTGGTTATGCTGCTAAAGGGCGGCGTAAATGAGCTTGTAAACGCAAAGGGCTCGCACCTCTCTCTGTTTCCCTATTCTGTAACCACTGCAAAGGTGGCTCTGGAGGGCATGGAGTATTCCGGCGATGAGATTTATCTGCGCACAGATAACACCTTGGGCTTAAGCAACGAAATAGTAAGCAACAAGGCCGCCGTAACGGTTTATTATGGATATGTTATGTCCATAATAACAGATGCAAGAGGCAAGAAGTAAGAGACAAGAGCCGAACCCGTTTCGTAGGGGCGAATTGCATTCGCCCGCAAAGCTACAGCGGTGCACCAAGTAATCACGAAACCATAAAAGCTGCGTCATTGCGAGCACGCAACCAAGCTATAATAACAATAACGTTGGTGTGCGAAGCAATCCAGCGGGGCAAGGGCAGACGTTCTACAAAAGCACATGGGGCTTAGTCCACCGGATTGCTTCGCACTCGTAACCTCAGACTACATTCAAGCTTAGCGGTGCTCGCAATGACGCACATAAATAGAGCGATATAAAGGCAATTGGTTGCCCGTTCTTACGTCTTCCGCCCAGTAACACGGTCGAATGTAATTCGCCCCGTACAAACCCTTTAAATCAAAATTTGCGTTAGCAAATCACCACAATTTTCAACTTTCAACTTTCAACTTTCAATTGTCAACTTAAAATCACGCATATGTAAACTTCTTATTAACATATCACCCCATCCGCAAAGCCCATGCCTTAGCCATTTTCAGGCCGTAAAAGCCCGCTTGAAATCACACAAAATTTGACTTTTATCTGGAAATATGCTATAATATAACCCTAAATCGGGTATCCATACCAGAGCCCAATCACAGCCTTGTAAGGGACGATGTCCACATCGTCCCTTTTTTTCAAAATTCGCAGATATTGACGGTACGATGTAGACATCGTACCCTACGAACCCCTTTAATCAAAATTTGCGTTAGCAAATCTGCCGCAACTTTTCACTCTTCACTTTTCACTCTTCACCCCCCTATCAGGCGCAATCAGGGGGGCCCTAAAGCCTGTAGGGGGCAGACCTATGTGTCTGCCCAGATTATAGCAAAATGCCCGTCTTTGGGCAGACACATAGGTCTGCCCCTACAAAGCAAGTGCGTAAATAGAGGGGCACAATTTAAAAGGAGAAGCATAGTAGAAATGCAAAGAAAGATATTACTAATAAGCTTTTACAACCAAAGCTCCCTTGGCACAAGGTACTTAGAGGTGGCCTGTCGCAAGGCGGATATAGAGGTTGAGCTGGTTTTTTTTAAAAAGATAACCTTCGATAACCCCCTGCCTGCCTCACCGGAGGAGCTGCAAAGCCTTAAGGCTCATATACAAAGCACTCAGCCCGCATTAATAGGCCTTAGTGTTATGAGCTCCCTGCATATCCAAACGGTTATAGAGGTTAATCAGTTTATAAAGGCCAATTTTAACATTCCAACTATTTGGGGCAGTACCTACGCAACGGTGTTCCCAAAAGAGAGCCTTGACTATGCCGACTTTGTAATAAGAGGCGAGGGCGAGGACACTCTGCCTGAATTTTGCGAGGCATATTTTAACGGTACAAGCTATGAGCACATACTAAATCTGGGCTATAAAAAGGACAGCGAGCGCATAATCAACGAGGTTCGCCCCCTAAGGCAGGATTTAGATAATTTGGGCTATCCTATCCTTTCAAACCAGCACAAGCTGTTAATTGAGGGCTGCACAACAGAGGCGGCCGACAACCGCTTAACCGACCCATATTATGAGATTGCGGCCTCACGAGGCTGCCCCTATGGCTGCACCTACTGCATGGCTATCTCCTTTAAGCGGGTGTACAGCGGCAAGGGGCGGTATTTGCGCTTTCGCAGTGTAAAGAGCGTCCTTGAGGAGCTTAACAACGCCAAGGTCAACAATCCCTATCTTAAGGAGATACGCTTTTGGGACGAGGTTTTCTCTGATGAACCTGAATGGGTTGACGAATTTGTAAGAAGATACAAGGCAGAAATCGCTCTGCCCTTTGAGATATGGACTCACCCCCTTAACGTTAGCATGGAGCTTATCTCCAAGCTTATGACAGCGGGGCTGTACTCTGTTGTAATGGGCATACAGAGCGGCTCACAGCGGCTGCGCAAGGAGGTGTTCCACCGAGGTGAGAGCAACGAGGCTGTAATTGAGGCAAGCCGTATTTTTGCCGAGTGCGCCGTACCCAATGTGGTATATGACTTTATGCTCCAGCACCCCTTTGAAACAGACGAGGACATTAAGGCCTCCTATGAAATTTGCAAGCAGCTGCACGGCAATTATATAATTCAAACTCACGGCCTCATGTTCTTCCCCGGGGCGGATATTTCTGAAATGGCCGTTAAACAGGGCTACTTTTCGGCAGAGGAGCTGCGTGAACTCATGCTCTCCCCCTACAGTGAGCAGTGGAAGATGTTTCATAAATATGAGACACACAATCCTATTTCAAACTTTTGGTATAACATGATTAACCTTGAACAAAGGCATTACATAAGGCCATTTTTAAAGGTGCTGGAAAAGCACCCTAACTCAAGGCTCTGTCAGGCAATAGCGCAAAAGGCCGTAGTGGCCGCACCAAAAATCTCAGTAACGGCAAGAAAAATTAAAAAGAAGCTGCTTAGGCGGTAATTGTGATAGTTTGAAAAAATACGAAGGGTATAGACGCAGGCACAGCAGTTACTTTTTTATATAATGTTGGTGTGCGGGCTCTCTAACACATGGTGTTTAAAATGGCAAAAAAACCTACAATGGCTCTGCTGTATGATTTTGATAAAACCCTTTCAACAAAGGATATGCAGGAGTACAGCTTTATACCTAAAATCGGCATGAAGCCGGCTGATTTTTGGGCGGAATCCAACAGGCTCGCCAAGGAACAAAAAATGGACAAAATGCTTGCCTATATGTATGTTATGCTGGATAGGGCAAGGTCCGCAAAGTTTAGGATACACAGGCAGGCTTTTGTTGAGCTGGGTAAGGACGCCGAGTTCTACAAGGGTGTTGAGGAGTGGTTTGAGGCCATAAATCAATATGCAAATGAGCTTAACATAGAGCTGGAGCACTACATAATCTCCTCAGGATTAAGGGAGATACTGGAGGGTACAAGCATATTTAAATACTTCAAGGAAGTGTTTGCCTGTGAATATTACTATGATGAAAACGAGGTTGCCTGCTGGCCTAAAAATCTGGTTAACTACACCACTAAAACTCAGTTTTTAACTAGGATTAACAAGGGTGTGCTGGATATTTCAGAGGACGATGCGCTAAATCAATTCACCCCTGAGGAGCAGCGGCCTATCCCATTTAGAAACATGATTTACATAGGCGATGGCTACACAGATATTCCCTGCATGAAGCTGGTTAAGGAATACGGAGGCTATTCTATAGCAGTGTATCCCAAGACAAAAAAGGAGACAGCACGCAGGCTGTTAAACGAGGGCAGAGTTGATTTTATAGTGCCTGCCGATTACAGCAAAGAGGGCAAGCTCTTCCCCCTAGTGTGCAGTATGCTGCGCAAAATGGAGGCAACAGACGGCCTAAAGCAGCTGCACTCCAAACAAATTGCTGAAGGCAATTTGTAAATTGAAAGTTGAAAGTTGAAAGTTTTCCATTTTCGTAATTAATGCCGGAAATACTTAAATTACTTTTTAATTTAAATTTGCGCAGCAAATTCACCATCACTCTTCACTCTTCTCCACCCCTTGGCTCCCTCTTGGAGGGAGCTGTCGCCAAGGCGACTGAGGGAGGAAACGCAGGGCGGAGATATGGATGTTCCAGCCTTGCAGAGAGTGGGCATAAAGGCCACTCAAAGCCTCGTGTAAGGGCTAATTTTGAGGCCTGCGCTACCCTCCCTCCGGCACCTGTAGTGCCACCTCCCTCCGAGAGGGAGGCAGGGCTGCGATGCAATTTTAAGCTACTTTAATTAAAATTTGCGCAGCAAATAACCTCAACTTTCAACTTTCCATTTTCAACTTTCAACTTATAAAGAACGGAGCACTTATATGTATATAGCAAATCAAGACCGTTATCAAACTATGCCCTACCCCCGCTGCGGCAAAAGCGGCATTAAGCTGCCTGCTGTTTCGCTGGGACTTTGGCACAACTTCGGCGGGCTTCAAAGCCTTGAAAAGGCCCGTGAAATGGCCGCTCTGGCCTTTGATTTGGGCATAACACACTTCGATTTAGCCAACAATTACGGCCCTCCCTACGGCTCTGCAGAGGAGACCTTCGGGCAAATACTCAAAAAGGATTTGCTTCCCTACAGGGATGAGCTTATTATCTCTACAAAGGCGGGCTGGGACATGTGGCCCGGGCCTTACGGGGACTTTGGCTCTAAAAAGTATCTTGTGGCCAGCCTTGACCAGAGCTTAAAACGCATGGGGCTGGATTACGTGGACATCTTCTACCATCACAGACCCGACCCCGAAACCCCCATTGAAGAGACTATGGACGCACTTGCGCACATTGTAAGGAGCGGCAAGGCTCTTTACGTGGGCATTTCCAACTACAACGCCGCACAGAGCAAGCTGGCAATAAGCACCCTAAAGGACATGGGCGTGCACTGTCTCATTCACCAGTTCAGCTACTCCATGCTTAGGCGTTTGCCTGAGGAGGACGGCCTAATAGACCTGCTGGAGGCCGAGGGCGTGGGCTCTATCGCCTATTCCCCACTTTCGCAGGGCTTGCTCACAGAGCGTTATCTAAAGGGCATACCTGAGGATTCCCGTGCAGGCGGCGCAAGCGTCTTCCTGCAAAGGGATAACATCACACCTAAGCTTTTGGCCAAGCTGCAAGCCTTGAATGAGATAGCCTCCTCCAGAGGCCAAAGCCTTGCTCAGCTGGCTCTTGCGTGGGTGCTCAGGGGCGGAAGGGTCACCTCTGTGCTGATAGGAGCAAGCAAGCTTGAGCAAATAAGAGATTGCCGCAAAACCGTAGATAATTTGAGCTTTACTCAAGATGAATTGAACGAAATTGAAAAGATAATCACTAAATGAAACAAATCCTTCAACACCTGCCGCATTACATTAAAAAAATAACCAAACAGGGGTTTTTCCACATTCTGGTAGGGAACACCCTTGTTAAGTTTATCTCTTTTTTCTCTGCCGTGCTGCTGCCAAGGATATTGAGCAAGGAGGAGTTTGGAAACCTCGGCTTTGTTGACAATATCATTGGTTACATTCTGCTTTTTAATGCCATAGGCTTGGCAAATGCAGTGCTGCGCTTCTGCTCCACAACAGATGACACCGCCCGCAAAGCGGCAATTTTGCGCTTTTGCCTAAAGCTAGGCCTTGCTGTAGATGTAGTTTTAGCCGCCTTAATGCTGCCCGTGGTTATGTTTGTGCCTCTCTCCAATTTTGAAAGCGCAAGAGGCGTGCTGATTTTTTCTGTATTTATACCTATTGCCTCCTTTATGTTCGACGCTCTAACCTACTATCTCCGTGCGAATTACCGCAACAAGGAATTTTCACGCATATCTGTTATTTTTACTGTAGTTTCGGCTCTAACACAAATTGTGCTGGCCTTGCGTCTGCGTGTGTTCGGCGCATTTACAGGCCGCTATCTGGGCTTTATTGCGGCCTCCTTCCTTACCTTTTTGATAATCAAAAAGCATCTCAGCAAAACTGCAGAGGGTGCACCCTTAGTGCCTGTAACGCTTAAAAGGGCAGAGCAAAAATCTATCATCATCTTTTCACTGGGAGCTATGCTCTCCAGCTGTTTTTCACTAATTATGCCATTAAACGAACAGTTTGTTGTAAATTATATATTGCGTGAACCGATTTTAACCGCCAACTATAAGGCGGCCTCACTTTTGCCGCAAAATTTGCAGTTTATAACTATGTCCATAGTGGTGTTTATCTACCCATATTTCGCCAGAAACTATCTTGACGGCAAGTGGATATGGAAGCATTTTAAGCTTGTAACCATAGGCTTAAGCGCAGGAATCGCAATGGTAGCCCTGGTTGGAGCTCTTTTAACCCCATTTTTGATACATCAGATTTACGGCGACAAATACAACGATATTATAGGCCTTATGCGCTTTATGTGGATAACCTTTGGCATAAACTCCGCCCTGCGTATGCCCGCCGGCAACATATTGGCGGCCATGGGCGAGGTCAAGTTTAATTTGATAGTCGCAATTATTTCTTGTGCTATACACTTTGTTTTGGATGTGCTGTTTATCTCCGCAATGGGAATGCACGGCGCAGCCTATGCCCTAACCTTAGCCTATATAATTTCGGCCGCAATAAGTGTCTATTTTCTTTATCGCAGATGCAAGCGGGTTGTTGCACAAGCTTAAAAAGCAACAAGCCCCTCAACGCTTTGCGGCCAAGTGCAGTTAGGCTTGGCTGTAATGCTGTGAAGGGCTGGGCTCTGTTTAAAATTTGGGTATTCATTTCCTCCTTTCAAGTGGTTCAGCTTTTCGTTGCGGTAAGATATAGCTATAGAGCGGTATACAATTGTTTAACATGCAGCAATTTGCAAGGGGGAATATTGTTTGAAAAAATCTATAATCATAGCTTTAATAATATTATCCGTCATACTGCTAGTAATCGGGGGAATGGCGGCCAAGAACTGGCTTGGCGGCAACTCTGAATTTTCGGCGGCTAAGCATCTGCTTGGCCTCAACGCTGAATTTGCAGCGGCCAAGAGCATGACCTTATACGACGTTACAGCTCCTGCCGGTATATTATCCGGTGAAGATTTGCAAAAGCACATAGAAAACGCTGCAAGCCTTGACGTCACAAAGGATTTAATTAAGGCTTGTAAAAATGCAAGCTATCATAATGAAATAGTGCTGCGGAAGGGCGATAAATTTGCATTAATAAAAACCGATAAGGATGAGCTGATTTATTTAAGAATCAGTTACTATGGCGATTTTTTTAGCATAGTTGGCCAAAGCGGCTATTATACAGTATTGCCTAAGGATAAAAAGCTATGGGAAGCCTGCTTTAACAGCATACCGCCTAAATAACCTTAGGCAGCATATCATTTACTGCATCATAAAAATGCGTACAATCCAGCTGCATGTTGTTGAACATGTGCGACATGCTTTGCACCGCCGCCCTTTGGGTTGAAATGTCGTTTATTCTGGCGCAACGGCTGCCGTCATTGTATTCAATGCCGTATGTAGCATACTCCCCCAAATCGGGGTGATACAGCGTCTCGCCAAAAATCTTATACCTGCGCAGCGGCTTTTGTGTTACAATGTTTTTTAAAAAAATATAAGCTTTCTTTCCATTCTCCAATGCTCTTTCTCTGTTTTCAAGCTTGTACATATGCACTTCCTCCTTTTTTGTATGCTTAAATTATATATGAGTTTGGCTGTGAACAAAACATCCTATTTTTAAAAAATTCTATCGCAAAATTCACCCTATTTGACATTCTCCCCCCAAAAGCAGATAAATCGACTGATTTAGTTGTTATTTTTGTTGTTTTTGACAAGATTAAACTCTTGACTTTACTCTTATATATGTTATAATTGTTACAAAGCGGTGAACAATTATTTAAGGAGGGGTTAAAATTCAGTCTTTTAAAGATTTTATAAGCAAGCACAAAATTTTTGCGCTTAGCTTAGCCGGTATCATTGTAATTGGAGTGATTGCGGTTTTATTCATCTTCCTTTTTGGAAACGGAAGTTCAAAAAATACTGTAAGCAGCCTTGATTCTGCAAGTCAGGAGCTTATTTTGCCGTCTGATTTTACAATTACCTTAGAGCTTGCAGACACCGAAATAACCGATTTAAATAAAGAGCTAGGCAAGGCTTGGGTAAGCTTTGATGCCTCCCGTGATTTAGTAAACGATACCTACTGCTTCTTTTCCAACGGCAAATACGAGCACAGGCTCAAGTATTCCACCAAGGCAGGCGGCAAATATGAGAGTAAATCAGGGCAGTATTCTGTGCCTGAAAAGGGCACACTGGTTTTGTATCCTGACGCTGCGCCCTATGCAAGCTACAATTACAAAATAGAGGGCGACGCACTCTACCTTAAAGAGCTGGGGGCGGCCGAGTGGTCTTGCCCGTATACACTCAGCGAAGCTGATTAATACTAATATTAGAAGGAGCTGTTTTTTATGGATTATAGCTATTCCACCACATACTCAGAGGAGTTTAGCCCTGCGTTTTTTGGGCCTTTTTTCGCATTTTTTATTATAATCTACCTTATTATTTTTGCTGTTTCAATTGCAACTATTGTTATTGAGCTTATCTATGCCAAAAAGCAGGGAATAAGGAACTACGGCCTACTCCTGTTGCCTATAGGCAGGGAGTATATCATGGGGCAAATGGCGGATGTTTACGAGAACAAAAACGCAAGAAAGAAGTTCCCCATTTTAGGCGGTATTTTTTACGGCGTGGTATTATTGGGTGCTATAGGCCTATCTATAGCTTTAATAACTATGACTATAAGCATAGACGCAGGCACATTGTCGGACAGCTCTGCCGTATCCCTATTAGTTCCTATGCTTATTGGCTACTTTGTGTTGTTTGCTTTAGAGATTACCTACATGGTATTTTATTACATCTATTTATACCGCATTTTCTGTGCAAAGAATAAGAATCAAGGTGTTATGTGGCTGTTGCTTTCAATATTTATTCCCTTCTGCCAAACCATCTTCTTTTTAGTGTACATGAACAAGCCCAGCTATTCCAGAGCCTATCAAGAGGCTGCGGAGAGGCAGCCAATATATCAAGTTCCCCCACCGCAACAATATTAAAAAGAGGTGCTTAAACTATGAGTGACACTGAATTTTTTACAAGTATGATATATGTATCTGCTGCCATAGGCGCAGCTATAGGTATTGTCATAGGGGCGGTTATAAATATTATAACCATGCTGTATGCAAAAAAGAACGGAGCAAGGCTCTATGGCCTTGTGTGGCTTCCCATAGGCAATGCCTATGTCCTTGGTCAGCTTGCCGATAAGTTTGACGACAAAAAGGCAAGGGTTAAGCTAACGCTTGTATCTTTGGTGACAAGTCTGGTTCAATTTCCCTTGGTAATTTATATGTATTATTTTATGTTTACCGATTATATACCGGCTATGACCGGCTTACTTGATTACAACGAGCTTGGCGGCGATTATTTTACTACAATGTTTACCTTTTCAATTATATCAACAATTGCCTCTCTTGTTTCTATCCCTTATATTATTTATTACTATATTACATTTTACAGGATATTCAGCGCAAAGAGCCCGCAAAACGCTGTGATGTGGATTGTGCTCTCTATTCTATTCACCACTATAGTTCCCGTGATTTTTATGCTTGTGTACATGAACAAGCCCAGCTTTTCAAAAAACCCGCAGTACGCCCCGACAAGTGAACCCCGTTAACAAACCAACTAAATTTTAGCTCCCTCTTAAGAGGGAGCTATCGTCATAAAAAGGAGACTATCTATTGAAGATTTATTTAGTGCCTATCCAAATATCGGCTATACATTTTCTGGTTATATCAATTTTGGCTATGATTCCATATATTCTGTTTCACTATATAAAATACGGCTCAGTATCCAAGCTTAGGGCTTTAATTCTATTCTCTTTTGTGTATTGTATGCTCTCTTCCTGGTATCTTACTATACTTCCGCTGCCGGACCCCGCCGAGGTGGCAACCCGCACCGGTCCGTTTACCCAGTGGATTCCCTTCCGTTTTGTCTACGACTTTATAAGCGAAACTAAATTGAGGCTCACTGATATTCACACATGGCTGCCCGCATTAAAGCAGGGGTGCTTTATGGGGCCAATTTTTAATGTAGCACTTACCATTCCGTTTGGTATGTATCTGGCCTACTACTTCCGCAAAAGTATGAAGGCAACGGTAATAGGCTCATTTTTGCTCTCCCTATTTTTCGAGCTTACCCAGCTCAGCGGACTGTACGGAATTTATCCCAGACCCTACCGCCTGTTTGATGTTGATGATTTAATGCTTAACACCGTAGGCGGCATATTGGGATTTTTGATTGCTAAGCGTCTGGCTAAATTTTTGCCCTCCCGCCATAAGATAGACGAGGATAACCTTAAACGCAGCGCAAAGGTTGGCTATATCAGGCGTGTTTTCGCCTTTGGCATTGATTATTTGATAATAACCGTGGCAATGGGTATCTTTTGGACGCAATTTAATTCTCCTGTAGCTACTTTGATTAAATCGCTTGTCAATAACGTGTTATTAATTGCATATTTTATCCTTTGTCACCGGTTCTTTAAGCGCACCCTTGGCAAGCTGATTGTGCATATCCGTTTGGAGCATGACCAGAACAGCCGCCCGCTGCTTTTGCGCTATGGAATACTATTTGTCATTCTTTCGATTTTCCCTGTACTCAATATGTTTATGCAGGCCTCAACAGGCAAAAATCACACCGCTATGCTGCTTACAGAGCTTGCTTTGTGGCTGCTGATTGGCATTGATTTCTTAGTTGGAATACGGAGAGAAAAACGCCTTTTTTATGAGCGTATTAGCCGTATGCGCAATGTGAACACAAAAAAATTGCACGCTGCACCAGTGGAGACCGAACAATTATGAAAACAAACATTAAACCGCTTATACTCATAACTCTTATCTCCCTTTTGGTGTGTGTGATACATGCGGTGCTGCTGTATTCAACACACAACGCTTACCTATATACATCAATTGCAAAGTCTCTGCTGTTTTTGCTTGTTCCTGTATTGTATTTTTCATTTACAGATAAAAGCGAGCTTAAAAAGCTGTTTGCTGTAAACAAGAGCAAATTCAAGCTGCCCTTAGTGCTGGCTTTTGCAGTGCTTGCCTTTATTTTGATTATGTTTGCACTGCTTAAAGGCTTTATCGACGGCGGCATGATAACCGCAGGGCTTGCCAATATGGGCATAAGCGGCAAAAATTTTGCATTTGTTTTTATTTATATCATCTTTATAAACGCCTTTTTAGAGGAGTTCTTCTTTAGAGGCTTTGTGTTTTCTACTCTTAGGGATAAAGGCAATAAAGCTTATGCATGGCTGTATTCCTCCGCACTTTTTGCGCTCTATCATGTTTCAATTTTAGATGGCATGCTCAGCCCGCTATTCTTTGCCCTGATAATATTTGCGCTCTTCGTTGCGGGGCTGATTTTTAATTTTCTGGCTCAGCACAGCGGAAACATCTTTGGCAGCCTTATAGTTCACATAGGAGCAAACATAGCTATTAACACTATTGGAGTGTACTACTTTTTTAATGCATAATTCGTAATTCGTAATGCGTAATTGAAGGTGAATTTGCTGCGCAAATTTAATAAAGAAATGCACGGTTTTTTTCTACGTTGCAGGCACAAAGCAGCTTTAACGCACCAATAAAGGTGTGCGGCTGTCCAGCGAGGCCACTCGCCCACTCGCAAAATAATACGGATTGTACAGGTAAGACCCATACAATCCGCATTTATTTTTATCCGATTTTACTCAAAACCGGATTAATAGCAGTTCAGGGTTTGAAATACCCAACCTTAATAACTTTATTATATTTACATATAACTTATTATATTGCTGGGTACTTCAAATTTTGCAAACGCTTATTTATAATGTTTGAACTGCTGATTATAGGATATGAATTTAAAAGCAAAAAATACATTGTAATTAAACTTTTTTAAATGTAATAGCTTCCAATTTAGCACGCACTATGCCAGAAATGTCGTCAAAGGCAGGTTGAAAGCGGCAGCTGCACCCTGCTGTATTACGGGAACAGGTGCTGCCCTCTTTAAGGCAACGGCTTAGCTGATACGTGCCCTCTACCGCCTCTATTACCTCACGCAGGGTTATTTGCTCCGCAAGCTTGGCCAAAATATAGCCGCCCTTAGCTCCCTTATAAGATTTAACTATGCCGCCTGCAACAAGCTTGTGCAGTATTTTAAGGGCAAATCGAAGCGTAACCTCCGTGCCCTCTGAAATCTTTTTGGCATCTGCCCGCTCATCTTGATGGGCGAGCAAATCGACAATTCGAATGGCGTAATCCGCCTCAAGCGTTATGTGCATTTCTTTATGCGCAGAAGAGCCCTCTGTTTACTCACTCGCTCTGTAGTGGCAGACCTACGAGTTTTTAGAGATTTCTGCGCCCTACTTTCTTAATTAATCAAGAAAATCCTTGAGCTTTTTGCTGCGGCTGGGATGTCTTAGCTTGCGCAAGGCCTTGGCCTCTATTTGGCGTATGCGCTCACGGGTTACATCAAACTCCTTGCCTACCTCCTCAAGGGTGCGGCTGCGGCCGTCCTCCAGGCCAAAGCGCAGGCGCAATACCTTTTCCTCCCTTGGAGTTAGGGTGTCCAGAACCTCCGATAGCTGCTCCCTTAGCAGGGTGTGTGAGGCCGCCTCCTGAGGGGCGGGAGCGTCGTCATCGGGGATAAAATCACCCAAATGAGAGTCCTCCTCCTCGCCTATAGGCGTCTCCAGAGAGACAGGCTCTTGAGCCACACGCATAATCTCCCTTACCTTTTCTACAGGGAGCTCAAGCACTGCGGCCACATCCTCCGCCGAGGGCTCGTGCCCGTTTTGGTGCAGGAGCTGGCTGCTCACCTTTTTAACCTTATTTATGGTTTCAACCATGTGCACGGGAATGCGGATTGTGCGGGCTTGGTCGGCTATTGCACGGGTTATGGCCTGACGTATCCACCAGGTGGCATAGGTTGAAAATTTAAAGCCCTTTGTGTGGTCAAACTTTTCCACGGCCTTAATGAGACCCAAATTGCCCTCCTGAATCAGGTCTAAGAAGTGCATTCCTCTGCCTAAATACCGCTTTGCAATGCTTACAACAAGGCGTAGATTAGCCTCGCTCAGGCGTTTTTTTGCCGCTATATCCCCGTCTGTAATGCGTATAGCAAGGTCTATTTCCTCCTCAGGAGTTAGCAGAGGCACACGGCCTATCTCCTTAAGATACACCTTAACGGGGTCGTCTATTGTAATGCTTTCAGAGGAGAGGGGAACATCAAGGTCGTCCACCTCTGTTATAGACATCTCAATTTCCGCAAGCTCGTCTAAAGGGGCGTCCTCGCCCAAATCGTCCTCTATCTCTACGCCGTCTGTCTCCAGCATATCGCAGAGCTTATCAAACTGCTCAGGGAGGTAATCTAAATCCTCAAGAGCATCAAATATTTCCTTGGTTGTAAGCTTGCCCTTGCTGCGCCCCCGCTCTCTAAGCTCACGCATGGCACGCCTTTTATCCTTTACAGGGGATGTATCCGGGAAATTTAGATTATTGTCCATTGATTTGCACCTCTAAGTCTTTCTCTTTTTAAGTTCCTGCACCTTTTTATTAAGGTCTTCAACAGTGCTTTCGGCTATCTCTTTTTCGCTTGGCTTGCTGCTTTCGTTTAGTATAACATCTATCCATCTTTCGGCATCCTCTCGGTTGTATCTAAGCTCGTTTCTCTGTTCTGTTATGCGATAAACCGCACCATATTCAGCTTCTGAAAAAACCGAGGCAAAGCCTGTTATTTCTACCTTTCCAAACTGCCTGTAAAGCTCGGCAAAGCGTTTGTAAACCCTGCGGTTAAACTCTGTGCTCATGCCCTCAGGGGGCAGCTTGCTTATTATGTATTCAAAATCCTGCTGATTTTGGAAGAGGTAGGCTATAAGCTTATCCTCAGAATCCGCAGCCGAGAGCCTTTGCGCCCTCTCCCTGTTGATTTTATCGCTTCTGCCTGTTACCTGCTTTACCAGCTCAGAGGACCTTTTGCGCCTTTCCTCCCTGCCGCCCTTGCGTCTGCTGTAATCAATCTGCTGCAAAATGGCGGATTTCTCCACGCTTAGCTCTTCGGCCAGCTTGCCGGAGTAGGCGTCCCGCTCCAGCGGGGATTCCAATGCGGCCAGCAGAGGCACAGCTGCATTTAAATAGGCCACCTTGCCCTCAGGAACCTCCAAATTGAAGCTCCCTCTTGCATCCAGCAGTAGGTACTCAACGTCGCTTACAGCCCGTTCTAGCAGGGCTTTAAATGCCCCTGAGCCATTAGACCTTATGTATTCGTCAGGGTCTTTGCCCCCGTTTACAACAAGGATTTTAATGCTCAAGCCCACCTTGCGCAAAAGTGGGATGGCTCGCTTTACAGCCTTTTGCCCTGCTGCGTCGGCGTCATAGGCTATAATGACTGCTTTTGCATACTTTGCCAGGAGTGCGGCCTGCTGCTCTGTAAGAGCTGTGCCGCAGGAGGCAACGGCGTTGGTAAAGCCCGCCTGATGCATAGAGAGCACGTCCATGTATCCCTCGCCCAGAATAAGGGTATCCCCAGCCGTTTTTTTTGCCAGATTTAAGGCAAAGAGATTGGCTGTTTTTTTATATAAAAGGGTATCTCCCGTGTTAACATATTTTGCTTTTGATTCGCCGGACAAATCCCTGCCCCCAAAGGCGATAATGTTGCCCTGCAAGTCGATTATAGGGAACATGAGCCTGTCTCTAAACCTGTCGTTAAGAGTGTTATTGCGATTCCTTCGGCCTAAATCGGCCAGAGCTATGTCCTCATCTGAAAAGCCCTTTGAACCCAGATGCTTAACCAGAGAATCCCAGCTATCAGGCGCATAGCCCAAGCCAAAACGCTTAATTGAATTCTCGCTTGCACCCCTGTTTTTGATATAATCAAGGCCTTTAGTATTGTGTGCAGAAATTAAGCTATTATAAAAGAATCTTGCGGCCTCTCTGTTAAGCTCACGCAATCTACGCTTTGCATCGGCAAGGCCTGTGTCGTATTGTTCCTCGGGCATACGCATGCCCGCACGCTCGGCCAGTTTTTTAACGGCCTCTATGTAATCCAGATTTTCAATATTTTTGGTAAAGGTTATAACATCCCCGCCCACTCCGCAGCCAAAGCAGTAGAAGGAGTCATTTTCGGGGTAAATGGTAAATGAGGGGGTTTTCTCATTGTGAAAGGGACACAGGCCTATTAAATTATGCCCCGCCCTGCGCAGACTGACATAAGCACCAACAACACCTTCAATGTCGTTGCGAGCCCGTATTTCCATTAAAAACTCTTCAGGTAGAGCCACTATTTTAGCACCTCTGTTTCATGTGGCACTCTGCCAGAGGCAAGAGGCAAGAAGTAAGAGACAAGAATAAACTGCACGTTAAAACGCACTTTTAATTAAAATTTGCAAAGCAAATTAACCATTAATTATGCATTACGAATTACACATTACGAATTAACTAACGCCCCAGCCCTTTGGTATGAACAAGTCGTTATACACGTTCACCGCATAGCGGTCGCTCATGCCTGCTATATAATCAAGAGCGGCACGCTCTGCGCCCTCGCTCTCAAGCACATTGTGGTATTCCTGAGGGAGCTTTTTGCTGTTCTCTGTAAAGTAGCGGAACAGCCTGATTATCAGCTCCTGCGCCTTGCCCTCTTCGCCCTTGGCTATGGGATTGCGGTAAACTCTTTCAAACATAAAACGGTGCAGAGTTTTAAAACAGGCGTAAATATCATCTGCCATGCGTATCTCACCGCTCTGGCTGCAATCAATTACAGAGCGCACAAGCCTATCTATCCTTGCAGATTTGCCCTTGCCAAGCACCTGCCTTATATCGGCGGGTATGTCCTCCTCACGGAGTATACCTGCACGTATGCTGTCATCTATATCATGGTTAATATATGCTATTTTATCTGCCAGACGGACTATACGCCCCTCCAGAGTTTGCGCCTCTTCGCCTCTGGTGTGACAGCGTATGCCGTCCCTCACCTCAAGGGTTAGATTTAGGCCTCTGCCCTCGTTTTCTAAAACCTCCACAACACGGACGCTCTGCTCAAAGTGGGTAAAGCCAAGGGTGCTTATCTCGTCCAGAGCCCTCTCTCCTGCGTGGCCAAAGGGAGTGTGGCCTAAATCGTGCCCCAGAGCTATAGCCTCGGTAAAATCCTCGTTAAGAGCAAGTGCACGGGCTATGGTTCTGGCGATTTGCGAGACCTCCAGAGTGTGAGTTAGGCGGGTGCGGTAATGGTCGCCCTCCGGTGCAAGATACACCTGAGTTTTATGCTTTAGCCGCCTAAATGCCTTGGAATGTATAACTCTATCTCTATCCCGTTGAAAGCAAGTGCGAATGCTGCACGGGGGGATTTCCATCTCACGGCCCTTGCTGTTTGCGGCAAGAGCCGCAAAGGGGGAAAGTGTGCCTTTTTCGATTTGCTCAATACGTTCTCTTATGCTTGCGCTTTCACCCATTAGCAAAAAACCTCTCTCCCACTGCTTTAAATTCTACGCTTCCGTTGGTTGCCTCGGCTAATTCCTTTTTAAAACGAGGAAAATCCGCTTCTTGCATGTGAAAATCCAGCTCTACATCGGCTTCAAATTTAGCGTTTTCAATAACACCGCCGCACTGTGGAATTAGTGCCTGCAAGCGGCCGTATTGGTTGTAATCACAGGTGAGGCTGCACAGGGCACACAGCACCATGTTAAGGGGCTGACCCTGATCCACGGCTATGGCCGCCCCATGGGAATATGCCCGCACAAGGCCACCTGCGCCCAGCATGATACCGCCAAAATAGCGGGTTACCACTATAACTGCATCTGTTATGCCGCCCTTGCGCAGAACGTCTAAAACAGGAATGCCCGCCGTGCCCTGAGGCTCGCCGTCGTCGGAGAAGCGGAAGGTCTGCCCCTCCCTTAGGGAGTAGGCATACACGTTGTGGGTAGCGTCCCAATGCTTGGATTTAATTGCAGAGATAAACGCAAGAGCCTGCTCCTCTGAGCTGACAGGCTTGCAGTGCCCGATAAAGCGGGAACGCTTTTCGATAAATTCGGCCTTGGCCTCTTGCTTTAGGGTTGTGTATTCCAAATAGCACCGCCTCCAAAAATCCTTATGGGAGCGGGGGCTTCCATTAAAGAAAAATCAGGCGGTGCATTGTAAAAAACACACCGCCGAAGTTTGAAAGGGTATTACTTGTCTTTCAGGTTAAACCTCTTCATAAAACGGTCTACCCTGCCGCCGGTATCAACCAACTTTTGCTTACCTGTGAAGAAAGGATGGCAATTTGAGCAAATTTCTACACGGATTTCTTTTTTTGTGGAGCGGGTAGGAATTTTGTTGCCGCACGCACAACTAATGGTTGTATCAAAGTATTGGGGATGAAGGTTCTCTTTCATCTGTAAAGTCACCTCGCTTACACAAAAATCATTCTTACTTATTATAGCATACTTAATGGGATATTGCAAGCTGTTTTTTTGATTTAATAGTTAGGAATTAATGTAAAAAACGTGCCAATTTTTGGTGAAAACGGCAAACAAACAGCCAAGCTTGTTAAACTCTTGACTGTTTGTCCTTTTGTTAAAATTAGATTATTTAGCAGCCTTTGCAGCCTTGCTGTTCTTTCTAACTTCATCTTCAAGCTTTGCTCTCTCTTTAATTTTTGAAGAGATGCTGTCGATAAGAGTTTTTCTCTCTTCCTCGTTTGCCAGACGGTAATAGATGATAAGCTCTTGCTCAGGCTTGCTGAGAGTGTAGATATGCTCACTCATAACAGAGGTTACCTGATAGTTGTAGCGATTGTCGCCAAGTTTTGATCTGTCTTCGCCGTCAATAAGAACTTCATAGTTAACATTAAACAGCTTTACAAGCTTGCGGAGAGTTGTGATACTGGGAGATGTCTTGTTCAACTCATAATAAGCATAAGTTGAGCGGTCAATGCTCAGCGCATCCGCAATTTGCTGCTGAGTAAAGCCTGAATTTTCTCTTAACCTTTTAATTGTGTTACCTAACATTTTTGTTACCTCATATAATAAATTTATTATTATCAAACACAAGTTTGATTTGATTTTCAAAGCATTTTTCGACGCTTTACGGAATTATACCATATCGATATTAATTTTTGTTGAAATAGTGAAGCTTTTTCAGCGCAATAAGTGTTAATTTTTGTTGAACATTTATAAAAATAAACCTATTAAACTGATATAAATATTTAAAATGGGAATTTTTTGAAGTGATTTAGCACACAACGAGTATACATTGATTTATGCATAATTGTTACATGAGTAGCAATATTACACAAGATTCTCAAGCTGCATACAGGCCAAAATCACCTTTGTGCTAGCGACACTAACATTTTACCCGACCTGGTGCAAATTATTCATGATGAATTTTATCAAATTTTACAAAACCTGCACAAAGGCTGTTATTTCTTGTTATAGTAAACACCGTGTGTCAGAAGCAGTGCTTACTAGACAATTGCTATAGCCTCTGTCACTTTGCAGTGTCTAAGGCTATATAGTTGGAATAAGGGCGAATTGCATTCTCCCACAAGCTCTAAATTAAGCTTGCTCACACTGGCGAATGCAATTCGCCTCTAACAAAAGTTTTTAATTTAATCAGGTACTAATTTTAAACAATTTCTTCTAAGCCGTTTTCTTTAACTTTATATTGACGCTCGCACTCTTTGCATTTTAAGCCGCCCTTTAAAATTGCACCGCATTCGCATACCCAGCCTATACGCTTAGCCGGAACGCCCGCCATAAGCGCATGAGCCTTTACGTCCTTGGTTACAACCGCTCCGGCGGCAATTAAGGACCACTCGCCTATCTCGTTACCGCATACAATGGTAGCATTTGCGCCAATTGTGGCACCGTATTTGACTAAGGTGCGCTTGTAGCCGGAAGAACCCTTGGGGTACTTGGCTCTGGGCGTAAGGTCGTTTGTAAACACCATTGAAGGGCCGCAAAACACATAGTCCTCCAGCTCTACTCCCTCATATATTGACACATTGTTTTGCACCTTGCAGTTGTTGCCTATCTTTGCATAGTTACCTACGTTGACATTCTGCCCAAAGGAGCAGTTATCTCCGATTATGCTCCCTTTTTGTATGTGGGAAAAATGCCAAACCTTTGTGCCCTTGCCTAATACAACGTCATCGTCGACATAAGCACTTTCATGAACAAAATACTCTTCCATTTACCTCTTTCTCCTCAAAGAACTCTCTGTGCTTTTTTGCAGTAGGGGCAGACCTATGTGTCTGCCCAGATTGCCGTAAAATCCCCGTCTTTGGGCAGACACATAGGTCTGCCCCTACGAGTTTTTAGGCTAATCATAGTAGTACTCGTAGCTGTAGCCGTGAATGCGGCTGAAGCTCTCTTCAACGCCCAGCTCATCTGCCTTGTATTTAATTATCATATCCCGTGCACGCAGCTGCTGAACACTCCAGCTGCCCACTCGCTTGTCTTCCAAATCTCTGTAGGCAAGGCGCATTAGCGCAAGTGCATCCTTCTCTTTTGGGGTGCCTATAAGCCCTTTAAGGGCGGGTATCATATCAGGTGAGAGCTCGCTGAGATATGAAATGTCCAGCTTGCCTGTTTGATTATATCTTGCAACATTATATTTTGCTATGTTGTAATCTACATTCATAAGGTTTAGGACTATAGTCATAAGCACAACCACAGTGCCTATTATAACAGCTATATTCAGGTTTTTAACCCAAATTTTTGCTATGAGTCCCAACACACACAGACCAAGGGTTACAATAAACCAGCAGCCCATAACTCTGCTGCGGGTTAGGCCGTAGGTTTGTGTGTAAAGGTAAACCCTGAAAAAGGCAGAGGCCACAAAAATCAGGGCAGAGGCACTCAAAACGCTTAAAACTATGCGCACTATGGGGTGTATCTCGCCCTTTTCGTTTTTGCGGGTGAGGTGCACGGCTGTCATAACCACGGCAAAGGTGAGTGCTATAATAAAGCACAGCTCGCCAAAGCCTCTGTTGGCGTATTCTGAATAGTTTATATTGCTGCTGTGGCTGGCCGGCAGAGCTGCATCAAAGAAATAGGTGAACTGCACCGCCACATAAGATAGATAGACCAGTGCGCAGATTCCAAGGAAGGAGGCCACGTAAACCCAGTCTATACCCTTGCTGCCCTTGCCTGTTTTGATTTCAAGCTTAAAGCCTGATTTAAGCGCAAATACAAGAGGGAAGATGAAGAGTGCAATCAAGCCGCCGAAGAAGACATCAAGGAAGATACCTGTTGCATCTATGCGGATAAGGCTTAAAAAGCTTTGCACGTAGGATTCAAATATAGCGTCTGATTTGGCGAAAATCCAAATAAGAAAGATAACCGCCGGAAGCGAAAACAGTGCGGCCACAAGCACCTTAGAGCCTGCATTTAAGCCCTTGCCCTTTTCACGCTTGCCGTTCATGCTGGAATACGCAGGGCCAAAGCACTCAAAGGGGAGTGCAAACACTGTGCGCAGGCTTATTCCCGCATTGCGCATAGAGAATAGGTTTGCATTTGATATGCCGCTTATCTGGGCAGTTTGCAGTATTATTACAACCAGCAGCACGGGGACGCTTATAGCCTTAACCGGTGTGCTGCTAAAATATCCAAAGCACAGAGCCAAAATGCCTGTGGGAATTAGTGAGATGAACACCTGCCTTGGCAAGGCCTTGCGCTTTTCTATTATCATAGGAAGAAAGAGCAGCCAGCCTAAGGCCACTATAATGGGAATTCCAAAGCCCACACCCAAGTTAAATTGGCCGCCTCTAAGCACTAAGTCCACAAGGGCTATAGAGAAGACAAAGCTGAGAGTGAGCATAAGTGTGCCGTTAAAATGTGAGGCCAGCTCCTTGGCGGCCTTTACAACAGGGCTTTCAACCACGGCGTATTGAGCTGGTGTTACATAGCCCTGAGGGTAATATGCCTGCTGGGGAGCTTGCGGGGCTTGCTGATAGGGCGGCTGTGGATTTTGCGGCAGGGGCGGGACTGGCGTTGAAAAAGGCTTAGCGTCCGGCTGAAATACAGGTTCAGCTTTTGGCTGAGCCTGTGTCTGGGTTGGCTGAGGAAGGGGTTCGCCTGTGGTTTTAGGAAGATTGTCCAGATTATTATCCATGTCATTCGCTCCTAACTTTTTTATTCGCCCAGTCTGCTCTGCTGCTGGCTGGTGCTCTTAAGTAATTTTTGCATAAAGCTGACCTTTTCGGGCTTTATATCCTTGCCGTAATAACGCTTGCCCACGTGCCAGGCCTTTATGAGCTCCTCGCTCATGTAGGATTTTGCCAGCTCCTGCTGGCTCTCGTCTGTAATTTTGCTAAGCAGAGTTTGCACTATGATAGCCTTGACGTCTAAATCGCCTGCCTTGTACATATCACTAAGCATGGTAAATAGCTTTTGAAGCTTTTGTTTTTCCTTTTTTTCTTCAAGAAGCTTTAGTATAGCTATGCTTACGCACTGATTGCAAAACTCATTTGGCAAAAGTGTGCCGTAATGCTGCTTGTGGGCAAGCAAGGGCTCACGCACCTCAGGCAGAACAGAGGGGAAGCGGTTTACAAAAAAGAGTGCGCCTGTCTCGTCGCTCTCCTTATCCTTTTTGGCCTGTGCCCTTTGAGCCGGAGTTATAGCTCCAGGCTTTTTTACCTTAAGGGAATCGCAGAATTCAGAGGCAAGCAAGGCGGCCTCATTTTCAGCATCTGCGGAGCTCTCATCATAAAAATAGGTTTCAAGCACCTTGCCCTCGCCCTGCTTTTCGCCGTCCTCAATTGCGTAACGGATAAGGCGGAACTTGTTATCTGTGCTGTATTTAAGCTCGTAGCCCAAGCTTTCGCTGACATAAAGAGCAGTAATGCCCTCCTCGTCATCCTGTGCAGATTTAAGAGCAAAGCCCTGCTCTGCAAGAAGCTCATATACTTGCTTTTGAACAATAGAAAATCCTTTATTAGGCATAGTGACACCATGTATCAGAGAGCCCGCACGCAAAGCCCTGCAAAGGGTGGTTATGCGGCTTTCTGTGTCCTTTCTTGACGTTTTTTAAAGGCCTGCGGCCTTATCATCTCGTTAATTTATATATTATATCACATTTGCAACAAAAACGCAATGAAAAACCGCAAAGATTTACAGGGGGTTCAAGTTTACTTTTTATTTGCTCCAATAGTGTACCGCAGGTGCTCCCTTATAATTCGGCTGACCTCCCCTGGAGGATAAGTGCCGTCTGCTATTACTATGCTCTCTTCACTCTTAACCCTTTCAAAGGCGGCAAAGTAACGCTTGCGCACAGCTTGCAGATATTTTTCATTCTCATATATTTCCCGCTCTGTGCGAGTTTGAGCAATGCGCTCCATGGCCAAGCTAACGGGGACATCTATAAACACGGTTAAATCGGGGCGCAAAAGCTGCGCACAGGCCTTGTTGAGCAGCAGCACGGCATCCAGCCCATAGCTATGGCAGTTGTATGCATAGGATGAAAAATAATATCTATCGCAAATTACGTTTATCCCCTGTGCAAGCAGAGCCTTTATGCCCGTGCTCTGTGCAGTTATGTGGTCTAGCCTGTCGGCGGTGAAGAGGCCGGCAATAGCCAGCTCATCTGCTGTGCGCTTACCGCTGAGATATTCCCGCAGCAGCAAGCCCATAGCTCCCTTTGTAGGCTCACAGTGCAGAGCAAAGGGTATGCCCTGCTGAGTGAGGAACTGCTCTAAAAGGGCAAGCTGGGTGCTCTTGCCGCTGCCGTCTATGCCCTCGATTACTATAAATTTACCTTGCGGCATGAGCAGAACCTCCCTTTGTTAGTTGAAAATTGAAAGTTGAAAGTTGAAAGTTTTTTAACGATAGATTTGCTGCGCAAATTTTTGATTGAAGTTCGTAGGGGATGATGTCTACATCATCCCGTGAACACCTGCAAATTTCGAGAAAATGGGACGATGTGGACATCGTCCCCTACATTTCTCGCATTTAACTCATAAAAACAGTGTGGAAACCGGCTTATTTGAATAAATCCTCTCAATTGCCTCTGCAAACAGGGGCGCAACGGAGCGGACTACAAATTTATCTATCTTCTTCTCCTCAGGCAGGGGGATGGTATCCAGCAGCAGAACCTCTTTTATAACGCTGTTTTGCAGCCTTTCAATTGCTGGGTCAGAGAGCACGGCGTGGGTTGCTCCTGCGTATACCTCTGTTGCTCCGCCTGTTTTTACAATGGCCTCGGCGGCGTTTACCAGCGTGCCTGCTGTGTCTATCATATCATCAATGATTATGGCCTTTTTGCCTCTAACGTCGCCTATTATGTTCATAACCTCTGAAACACCTGCCTTAGGGCGGCGTTTGTCTATTATGGCTATGGGGCAGTCTATTCTATGGGCAAAGTTGCGGGCACGGTTAACCGAGCCGAAATCGGGCGAAACTACCACATATTCATCGCTGTTTTCGCCTATTATATCCTTATAATAATTAGAGAGGATAGGTGCACCCTGCAAATGATCCACCGGAATGTTAAAAAAGCCCTGAATCTGTGCTGCGTGCAAATCCATGGTGAGCACACGGCTTATGCCTGCCGTTGCAATTAAATCGGCAACCAGCTTTGCAGAGATTGGGTCTCTGGCTTTGGCCTTTCTATCTTGCCTTGCATAGCCAAAATAGGGCATAACCGCTGTAATATTGGCGGCCGAGGCACGCTTCATAGCATCGGCCAGAATAAGCAGCTCCATAAGATTGTTGTTTACAGGCAGGCAGGTAGACTGCACTATAAAGCAATCCGCTCCTCGCACAGATTCAAAAAGAGAGGTTGAGATTTCGCCGTCATTAAAGGTTTTAACCTCAGATTTTCCCAGCGGTAAGCCAAGGTTATTTGCAATAACCTCCGCCACCGGCTTGTTGGAATTTGCAGAAAAGATTTTAATGTCCTTTTGGGTTGTCATTAAGCTCACCTTGCAATCGGCGCAAATACACCGATTTTCCTTTCAAATTATAATTACGCTATGCTTATGCTTATTTATCTTTTAGAGGGTTTAGACCAGCCCAGCTTTAGCTCCTGCCTTTTGCGCCCTATTGCAAGGGCGTTATCCGGCACATCTGCCGTTACTGTTGTGCCCGCTGCGGTAACGGCGTTTTCGCCCACCTTAACAGGGGCGACCAAATTGGTGTTGCAGCCTATAAATGCCCCGTTGCCTATGGTGCATTTGTATTTGGACTTGCCGTCATAATTGGCGGTAACGCAGCCGCAGCCTATGTTAACATCTGTGCCCACGCTTGTATCGCCTATATAGGTAAGGTGTGAAATTTTAGTGCCGCTGCCTACCTTGGACTTTTTAAGCTCTACATAGTCGCCTATGCGAACCTCCTCGCCTATATCGCATTCAGGGCGTATGTGAGCAAATGGGCCTATTTCAACCCTGCTGCCTATTTTAGAGTTATAGCACTGTGAGGCATTAACCACCGTGTTATCGCCTATTGTGCAGCTATCTACAAGAGAATTAGGCCCAACCGTGCAGCTTGAGCCTATCTTAGTTTTACCCTTTAAAATTGTGCCGGGGAGTATGGTAACGTTTGTGCCTATTCTAACATCAGGGCCTATTATAATGCCCTCTGAGCAGGGCATTTCAACGCCGCTTACAAGCAGGTTATCCAATATCTTCTTCCTTGCTATTGAAGAGAGGCTGTTAAGCTGCAGGCAGTCGTTTGCGCCCATTACCGCCTCTGTGTTAGAGGTTTTGTATGCGTTAACCTTATAGCCCTTTTTAAGGAATATTGTTATAACCTCAGGGAGATAATATTCATTCTGGGCGTTATCGTTGTGCAAATGCTCGGTATCCAAAATGGGCAGGAGCTTATCTATCTTAAACCAGTATGCCCCTGAGTTAATCTCCTTTATTCTTCTCTGCTTTTCGCTTGCATCCTTATGTTCTACTATGCCTAAAACAGGGCCTATGCCATTATCACGTATAATGCGCCCGTAGCCCTTGGGCTCGGCCAGCTCCGCTGAGATAATGGTTGCTGCGTTGCCCTCGCTTATGTGCTTTTCATAGGCTGTGCGTATGGTGTCTGCGTCCATAAAGGGAGCGTCTCCGCACAGCACCAGGACATCGCCTCCGCTAAATTTGCCCATAAAATCCTTTGCCTGCATAACCGCATGGCCTGTGCCTCTGCGCTCATACTGGCTCACGGTTTCAAATTCGTTGCCTAAATATGATTTGATAACTTCCTCCTTAAACCCAACTATTGCGCAAATATCCTTAGTACCCGATGCCAGGACAGAGTCAATAACCCACCTGAGCATAGGCTTAAACAGCACATTGAGCATAACCTTGGGTCTGTCGGACTTCATTCTTTTACCCTCTCCTGCCGCCAAAATAACCGCACAGGAACCAACCATAAAAATGCCCCCCTAATTAAGTATTATTATCAATATATGAAGCGATTGTTATAAAATTAACTAGCTTATTTCTATTATCGCAGTTTTTCATCAATTTTTCAAGCAAAATTGCAAAACCCGACGCAGTATTAGCCGTTTTTACAAATTATTAACAAAAATTTAGCTTCATTTTAACATAGAGGGGTGTGAAGCTGCTCAAATTTTCAAATTTTTCCATAAACCGAATAAAAATAATTTTCAACCGTAAAGTGAGATTCTTCTACCGTTTTTCAGCGATTTTTTCGTCATTTTTCACAAAACTTCTCTTGCATCAACAAAAATAAATGAATTTTTTTGTCTGATTTGTCGTGAGATTTATCGTTTTTCAATAAAAAATCTGAATTTGACATTTTGTCCTCCATAATAACAGCCTGTCTTTTAAATAATTTGCTTTGACTATTTCAACCGTGTGTGATATAATAAGCTGGAATAAATTTAAAGGCAGGTTATAGTACGTGGGTACAATTACAGTTATCGCCTCCGGCAAAGGTGGAGTGGGCAAAAGTACAACAACAGTCGGGCTTGGTTCTGCTCTGGCAAGGGGCGGCAAGTCTGTCCTTCTTATAGACGGCGATTCAGGCATGCGCACACTGGACTTATTCACCGGCGTGGCTGAGAGCCTTGTTTTTGATATATCCGATGTCATAAGCGGCTCCTGCGAGCCTATCAGGGCTATTTATCCCTGCAAGGGCTGCGAGAATCTCTACCTGCTCCCCGCCTCTGCAAGCTATGAGAGCAGAGTTAAGCCTGAGCTGTTTAACAGGCTTATTACAGGGCTTTCCGGCTACTATGACCATATAATTATAGATTCCCCCGCTGGCATAGGAGAGGGC
>JAISYX010000128.1 GCA_031269595.1 Oscillospiraceae bacterium | reverse complement strand
TGGCGCATGGCCTGCAGGTTCAGCCTGATAAGCGTACACGCTCTGTTGATAAGTTCAAGGAAGAGCTGTTTATAGAAGAGCCTGAGCAGGCCGAGCCCACCCGTGCGGCCGCTCCTGCTGCTGCGGCAGCCCCTGCAAAGGCACAGGGCTTTACACAGCACGTCTCGCAAAAATCAGCTCCTGTTCGCCCTGCTGCTCAGTCAGAACAGCCCCCTAAAAAGGGCGATAATGTAAAAATGGTTTTTATCTCCTTAGGCATAATGGCCGTTGTTCTCGTTATCATCTCTGCGCTTGCAATATGGGTTATAAAGGGCAATAAAAAGCCAGCAAGCACCGTCTCCTCTGAGGTTATTGTCTCCAGTGAGGAGGTAAGCTCTGTGGAATCAGCAGAGGCCTCATCTGTAGACCCCAACACTCCCACAGCCGAGGTTCCCCAGCTGGTGGGCAAACGCTTCGAAACTGCTCAAACTACCGTTGGCACAACCTTTAAGCTAATGGTTAAAGAGCGCAAATACAGCGACCCTGAAAACGGAGGCATGGCCGAGGGCTATATTTTAGAGCAGGCTATTGCTCCAAAAACCATGCTTGCAGAGGGCGAGACTATCTATGTTATAGTCAGTCAGGGGCCTGAATACCGCAAAATACCCAAAATTATAGGCAAGAGCTTGGCCGACGCAACAAAGGCACTTGAGGAAGCAGGCCTTAAGCTTGGCAAGGTTAACGAGGTTGAGAGCGACAAGGTTGCCAAGGGCAAGGTTATAGCTATAGACGGCAGCTACAGTGAGGGTGAATCTGTCAAGCACAACACCGAGATTAATATAAGCGTAAGCAAGGGCAGCTAAAGCTTTAAAATTCCACAGAAAGACAAAGGAGGTTGGTTTATGGCTTTTTTTCAAAAAATCAAAGAGGGGCTTAAAAAGACCAGAGAAGGCATTTCAAAACAGCTTGATAACCTCTTTTCCGGCTTTCGCAAGGTGGATGAGGAGCTGTTTGAGGAGCTGGAGGAAATACTTGTAACAGGTGATGTTGGAATACACACCTCTGAAAAGATTTGCAATGAGCTTAGAAAAAAGGTTAAAAGTGAAAATGTCACAAATGCCTCTGATGTTAAGGAGCTTTTTACCGCCACAGTTGCAGAGCTGTTACAGGGTGAAAATGAGCTTAATTTAAGCACTAAGCCCTCTGTTATACTTGTAATAGGAGTTAACGGCGTTGGCAAAACAACAACTATAGGCAAGCTGGCGGCCAATTTGCGCTCGCAGGGCAAAAAGGTTATCCTCTCTGCGGCCGATACCTTCCGTGCAGCTGCCATTGAGCAACTTGAAATCTGGGCTCAGCGTTCGGGCTGTGATATAGTCAAGCACGCCGAGGGCTCTGACCCTGCCGCCGTGGTTTATGACTCTATAGCCGCCGCAAAGGCCAGAAACGCCGATGTTGTCATATGCGATACAGCAGGCAGACTCCACAATAAAAAGCATCTTATGGCCGAGCTGGCCAAAATCTCCCGCATTATAGAGCGTGAGCTCCCAGACGCAGACAAAGAGGTGCTGCTGGTTCTTGACGCAACCACAGGCCAAAATGCTATTAATCAGGCTATAGAATTCAAAAACACCGCCGGACTTACCGGCATAGTACTTACAAAGCTGGATGGCACTGCCAGAGGCGGCGTGGTTCTTGCAATTAAGGAGGAGCTGGGCGTGCCTGTTAAGTATGTGGGTGTAGGCGAGCAAATTGATGATTTGCAGCCCTTTGACCCCACCGAGTTTGCAAGAGCATTGTTTGATATTAAGCTTGAAAATGATGCTGAGCAGTCGGAGGAGGCAGAGAATTGAAAGAAAGATTTGTAATTGCCACCCATAACAAGAAAAAGCTTGGCGAGCTAAGCCGCATTCTGCTGCTTATGGATATTGACGCAAACACCATTGAGGCGCACGGCTTCCCCACTATGGAAGAGCCTGCCGAAACAGGGCGCAGCTTTGCCGAAAATGCTTTAATCAAGGCCTATGCAGCCTGCAAATACACAGGTCTGCCCGCAATTGCAGATGATTCCGGCCTATGTGTAGATGCGCTACAGGGCGGCCCGGGAATATACACAGGGCGTTATGGCGGCCCTGATTTAAGCGATAAGGAGCGTTACGAGCTCCTGCTGCACACCATGCGTGATATAAGTCCCGATAACCGCAGTGCGAGGTTCGTGTGCGCAATCTGTGTGGCCTTTCCCAATGGCAAGAGCCTAACTGTCAGCGGCGAGTGCAAGGGCTTTATAGGCTATAAGCCTCAGGGAGAAGGCGGCTTTGGCTACGACCCTGTCTTCTACCTCCCCGACGGCAGATGCTTTGCAGAGCTTAGCTCTGCGGAAAAGGACGCCGTGAGCCACAGAGGCAATGCCCTAAGGGCTTTAAACAATAAGCTTCCGCAATTTTTAATTGACATACACAAATAAGGAGAAAACATTTGGAACTTACAATAACAAGCAAACAAAGAGCCTTTCTGCGCAGCCTCTCCTCAAAAGAGGATACCATACTTATGGTTGGCAAGGGCGGGGTAACTGATACTATAATCAAGCAGGCCGAGGACGCCCTTGAGGCCAGAGAGCTTATAAAGGGCAAGGTGCTGGAATCCTCCCCCACTGCTGTTAGCGACGTAGCTGTTAAGCTTGCCGAGCAAACCAACTCCATTATGGTTCAGGTTATAGGCTTTAAGTTTGTATTATACCGCCCAAACAAAGAGAAGAAAATCATTGCACTGCCCAGAAAATGAAAAAGCTTGGAATTTTAGGCGGCACCTTTAATCCTGTGCACCTTGGCCACAGGCAAATAGCCGATTATTTTGCAACGGCAATACCCTTGGATGAGGTGCTGATTATTCCCGCAGGTGCGCCGCCTCATAAGGATTACATAGGCTCTGTCAGCGATATTCACCGCATGGAGATGTGCAAAATCGCCTTCAACTCTCCCCTATATCACATCTCGGATATAGAGCTTAAGCGCAGCGGCAAGAGCTACACAGTGGATACCCTGCGTGAGCTAAGGCGTGAAAGGCCTGAGGATAAGCTCTACTTCATAATGGGTGCGGATATGTTCCTCTCATTTAAGCAATGGAAGGAATTTGAAGCTATCCTTGAGCTTGCGGCAATCTGCGCCGCCCCCAGAGAGGGGCAAGCGGCCGAGTGTTTACACTCTTACGCACAAGCTCCAGAGCTTGCAGGCGGTCAATTTTACATTGCAGAGCAGAGCTTTGCGCAAATTTCGTCCACTCAGGTGCGCAATTTGCTGGCCTCCGGCGGGGATGTATCAAGCCTAATTGATATGCAGGTTTTAGAATATATTAAATTAAACAAATTATATGAGGTATAAGAGGGATGGATAAGGAAATACGCAAGAGATATGAGAAGCTTTTGAGTAAACTTATTTCAAATGACAGGCTTTATCATTCGCAATGTGTTGCAGAGGAGGCTGTGCGCTTAGCAAAGCAATACGGCGCAGACTTAGAAAAGGCCGAGCTTGCAGGCTTGCTGCATGACATATTAAAAACCAGCAAGGAAGCGCAGAAGGAAATTTTGCTTAAAATGAACCCGCTGCCCACCACCCTAGAGCTGCTTACACCAAAGCTCTGGCACGCAATGGCCGGCAGTGAGTATCTACGCACTCAGCTTGAAATTACAGACGAGGATGTAATTAACGCAGTGCGCTACCACACTACAGCCCGAGGCGGTATGTCCCTGCTGGAGAAGATTATTTATCTGGCGGACTTCACCTCAGCGGACAGAAGCTACAGCGGTGTAAAGCAAATGCGTGAGGCTGTGGATTCCAGCCTTAGAAAAGGGCTGGAAATTGCTCTAAAATTTACAATAGAAGAGCTTTTAGAGGCAAATTTGCCTATACATCCGGACACAATCAATGCATATAACGAACTGTTTCTATTTTGAGATGAAATAAATAACTAAAATAATAAGAAAGGTAGAGCGCAGGCACAACAGACATTTTTTAATATATTGTTGGTGTGCGGGCTCTCTAAACACATGGTGTTTATGATGTCAACAAGAGAACCATTGGAATTAGCACAGGATATAGTAACAATATTGGATAAAAAGCTTGCAAAGGATATTAAGCTGATTAAAATATCAGATTTAACCGTGCTGGCCGATTATTTTGTAATTGCCACAGGCACAAACTCCACGCAGGTTAAGGCACTGGCCGCAGAGGTTGAATTTAAGCTAAAGCAAGAGGGCGTAACCCCCAAAAACGTTGAGGGCAAGCACCCGGGCGGCTGGATTATACTGGATTATTACTCTGTAATAGTGCATGTATTTTACAGCGAAACCCGTGAATTTTACGACTTGGAAAAGCTGTGGATAGACGGTGAAACCCTTGATATTTCTAACCTTTTGGTTGAGGAATAAAATAATTAAAAAAATTAGTGCCCTGTGGGATTGCTCCCGCAGGGCACTGTAATTTTGCTGATCTAATTAAAACTCCTTAGCCTCATCCTCTGTAATGGGCACTATTGCCTCTTGAGGGTAGGCACTCTCTTCTCCGCCAATACCATAAACAAAATAATCACCCTTAAGTGTTTTGTAAAGTATCTCCTCATAACCGTCAACGTCGCCCCATGCACCAAAGGTTTTACGGCCAACTATGGTTGCCTTTTCGGTATCATAGGCCTTTTTTTTGATAATCTTTTTCATACTTTTTCCTCCATTAAATCTTTAGTGAATTAATTATATCACTTTTACATAAATTTTTCAAGTCAAATTTAGTAAAAACCACGAAAGCAACAAAATTGAAGAGTAATATACTTAAAATTATATTCACTATTCATGCTCACACTTTGATTTTACCCGCATATCCTGATAAAGAGGTGAGCAAAATGTTAAATTATTTATATGCAAGCGTATTAATTATCCTTGTAATTTTGGGAATAAGCCAGCTGTTAGGCCTTGTTTCGGCTTGGATTTTAACCCCGAGAAACGCCCAAAAGGCTCTAACGCTTATACCTGTAAAAGGACATGTGGAGGACGTGGAGCTGCTTATCCGCTCGGCTGTGCTGCGTGCCAGCTGGTGCAGCAACCGCAGCATGAATGTAATTGCTCTGGACTGCGGCACAGACGCAGAAACAGCGGATATTTGCCGCAAGCTGGCGGAGGAATCCCCGCTTATAAAATTCTGCTCCTCGGAGGAGCTGGAGGACTACATAAACCTAATACTCGTAAATCCCGTCGCCGATAAACTCCCTAATAAGGGAGTTCTTGGGAATTAGCTTATCGTCTATCTCCTCAAATGCCCCAAGCTTTTGAATTAAATCCTGAGCGTGATTAAAATGCAGGCTGCTTTCGGTTATATCTGAGAGCAGCTTTAATATTGTGGGCTTGAATATATTAGGCTCATAAATATGAATTGTATTAAGAGTGATGTTTGCAAGCCGCTTATAGGGCGCAATATATTTATCCTCGCCAATGCAAACCTGCTTCCACATGCCAAAGGTGCGCTCGGCGGAGCTTGCTCTAAACTTAAAATCCCGCACAATGCGGCGAATAAGGCGTATGTCTCTTGGCTCAATTGCAACCCTGTCCCTATCCTTGATGTCCTGCTTTACGCTTATATACATCTTAAGCATCTGCTTATCAGGCAGACAGTCGGTTACAATGGGGTTAAGCGCATGAATGCCCTCCACAATAACCACATCATTTTTGCCTATGGTAACATGTCTGTGCTGAGCCTCTCGGCGTGTGGTTTGAAAGTTAAAGTCTGGCATTAAGGCCTCGCCCTGCACAATTAACTCCAGCAGGCACTTTTGCATGAGCTCTATATCCAGTGCGTGCACTGTCTCATAGTCCCTTGTACCGTCGGGAAGCATAGGCCCCGGGCGGTCTGAGCCAAGGAAGAAGTCGTCCAGAGATACCTGTAACACCCCTATTCCTGACATTCTGAGCTGCTCGCTTAGAATAGATGCCGTGGTGGTTTTGCCTGAGGCGGAAGGGCCTGCCACCATTAATATCTTATGTCCATAATCCAGCCCTGCAATAAATTCGGCTATCTCTGTTACTCTCTTGCGGAACTGCTGCTCCATTTGCGCAATAAGCTCTGTTGGGGAGTTAAGCGCAGCGTCGTTTATCTCTCTAAGCCTTTCGGTATACTTAATATAGTAATCAACAAAGGTTTTCATAAAATTCTATCACCTTACCCTTTCTGTTTAATATTTCATCAAACCTTGAATTATATTCATATGGATATTTATAATTAAATATTCGTTCAATCCTTGTGCCCTGTGCTTGCTTTAGCTTGGAGGTTGCGCCTGCTCCGCAGGCTAAAATTGTGTGGGTTTCATCCATTATATAAACATTATAAAAGCCCTCAAAGCCCTGCTTAGACCAGCCCACATTCTCCAAATTGCCTAAGGTTTTAGACTGCCTGTAAAGGTAATAGGGCAAATATCCCGCCGCTGTTAGCTTTTCACCGGAGTAATCCAGCATATCCGCAACCATTATGCCCTCGGCGTTATACTCTGCCTGATTGCTGTAAACAAGGCCTGAGGCTCGCTTGATTGCCAGCGTGTGAACCGTGATGCTCTCGGGGTTTAAACTGATAGCAGTATCTATGCTGTGCCTGAAGCTCTCAAGGGTATCCTGCGGCAGACCTGCGATTAAATCTGTGTTGATGTTTGTAAAGCCCACGGACTTTGCAAGCTCTAAGGCGGTTATGGCCTCCTCTGCGCTGTGCTTGCGCCCTATGACCTGCAACACCGCATTGTTAAAGCTTTGGGGGTTCACGCTAATGCGCCCTACTCCCCCCGCCTTGATTGCTTCCAGCTTATCAAGAGTTATTGTGTCAGGCCGCCCTGCTTCAACTGTAAATTCCCTTAGGGTGGAGGTTTCAAAGCAAGCGTTAACCACAGCTAAAAGCCGCTTAAGTTGCTCTGCACTTAGCACAGTTGGAGTGCCTCCGCCTATATAAACTGTCTCCAATTTAAGCCCAAGCTCCTGTGCTATTTTGGCGGTGTGAGCAAGCTCCTTAAACAGATTTTCAAGGTAGGGCTCAACAAGCTTTTTGGCGTTGCTGTTTGTTATGGACTGTGAAACAAATGAGCAATAGGAACAGCGTGAGGGGCAAAATGGAATGGCAATGTACAAGCTGTAGGACTTATTATTTGAGGCGGCTATTATTTGCTGCTCAGGGGCAAGGGTTTTAAGCGCAAGCTCTGTTTTTGCCTTTGACACCAAATACTTTTCTTGAAATATTCGGCCGGCATCTCCTTCGCCCAGCTGCTCTGCCATAGTGCGCATTAGCTTAACAGGCCTAACCCCTGTTAAAACGCCCCATTTTGGCGCAAAGCCTGTTATACTCTCAAATATCCTATACAGCTCTACAGCTGCGCTTATTACGCATTCGTGTTCAAAATTCGGGCTGTTTTTAGGAACAGCACAGCTTGCCTTGTATTCCTCTGCAAGGTGAGAGACCTGCAAGCTTATGGCCGCTTCCTCTGCAAGCTCTTCAATTGTAACTGAGAGGTAAAACTCTTCAAGCTGAGTATCACTTGGACTTGTCTCCTCTAAAACACAAATATCCTCTGCGGGGAAGAACATCCTGCAAAGGCTTTCAATTTCATAGGCAAAAATGTGATTGCTTAAAAATATTTGCATAAAAAGTTTACCGGTTTATATAGGGATTATGAAGCCGCTCTTCCCCTATAGTGCTTTCTATATCATGCCCGGGATACACCTTGGTTTCAGGCGGGAGTTTGCTTAGCAGCTTTAAGGATTCCAGCATTTGCTCCTGACTGCCTGTGGCAAAATCCCAGCGGCCGCATTCGTGATAAAACAGAGTATCACCTGAGAATAACGAGCCCTCGCACAGGAAACACAGGCCGCCTGCCGTGTGCCCGGGAGTGGCTATAACCTTGATTTTAAGCTGGCCTAAGGTTATAATATCCCCGTCGTTTAAAATGAGGTCAGGCTCTGCACACACGCCGCTCTTGGCACTAAACAGCCTGCCGCCGTTAATGCTGCTGTCTTTCATGAGCAGAGCATCTGCCTTGCTGACTGCCACCTGAGCACCTGTAAGCTCACGCAGCTCATCCACACCGCCGATATGGTCAAAGTGCCCGTGTGTAAGCAGGATGTATTTTACGCCCTTTGCGCCAAGCTCCTCTAATTCGGCTGAAAATTCCCCGGGGTCTATTACAGCGGTTTCTCCGCTGGCTTCGTCTGTTATAATATAGCAGTTATTCTGCATACTGCCAAGCACTAAGATTCGCATTTTCACTTCGACACCATGTGTCAGAGAGCCCGCACACAAAACATTATGAAAAATATTTTGATGGGCTTCCTGCATCCTTCCTCGTATTTATTTTTAAAATTTATTCTGCCGTATCCAATATGATAGTAACAGGGCCGTTGTTTAGCAGATTTACAGCCATATGTGCGCCAAAAACCCCTGCTTCAACCTTTGCAACTCCCGCTTCCCTGAGCTTTTGCATAAACAGCTCATACAGCTCCTTTGCAAGCTGAGGGGCGGCGGCCTGCAAGTAATTAGGCCTTCTGCCCTTTTTGCTATCGGCATAAAGGGTAAAGTTGGAGATAACCAAGGCCTCGCCGCTTATATCCAGCAGTGAGAGGTTCATTTTGTCGTTTTCATCGCAAAAAATGCGCAGCTGAGCGCATTTTTGAGCTAGGAGAGCGGCCTCGGTTTCAGTATCACCCTGCCCTACTCCCAGAAGAATGAGCAGACCCTCCTGTATTTGGCCGCAGACTTTGCCCTCTACCTCAACAGAGGCATGCTTAACCCTTTGTAATATAGCCTTCATTTGCTACTTCCTTTTAACAGATATTATTCCTTTAATCTTTTCTAGCTTGTTTTTAACTGTGTTGACATGCTCTGTGCTGTTGGTTTTAAAGGTGATTGTTATGTTGGTTACATCCCCTGATATGTGGGAGTTCCAAGTACTTGTGCTTAAATGCATGTTGGCCATAGCCACAGAAATATCCGCAATAAGCCCCTGCCTTTCATAGCCTTGAATTTCTATGGTGCAGTTGTATTCCCTGTTTGCAGATTTGCTCTTCCACTTTGCAGGAACCCAACGCTCCGGCTCGGGTGCTTCTGCTATATTGCCGGGCACATTGGTGCAGCCTCTTTTGTGGATAGAAACACCGTAGCCTCTGGTTATAAAGCCTATTATGTCATCCCCGGGCAGGGGGTGGCAGCACTTGGCATATTTAGTTAAAAGGTTATCGGTGCCGTCTATTATAATGCCGTCTGAATCACCCTTATTTTCGTAAGAGCTATCGTTGTTCATGAGCAGGAGAGGCTCTTCCTCGGCGTTAAGGCTAAGCCTTTGCTTGTGGTATTCGTCAATGATTTTTGGCACGGCACGGCTGAGCATAACTCCGCCGTAGCCTATGGCCGCATATAAATCCTCTATGGTTTCAAACTTAAAGCGGCCTGCAATTTCAAGCAAAACCCTGCTTGTCAGCTCGCCGTTTAAGGGTATGCTGTTTTGCTTAAGCTCCCTTGCTATGGCGGCACTGCCCTCGGCTATGTTCTCTTCCCTGCGCTCCTTTTTAAACCAGGAGCGTATCTTTGTTCTGGCCTCGCTGGTTTTTACCACCTTTAGCCAATCTCTGCTTGGGCCGTGGTGAGGGTCTTTTGTGGTGATAATCTCTACAACGTCCCCGTTTGGTGCCTCTGAGGTTATGGGTACCATTTTAGAGCCAACCTTTGCGCCTATCATTTTATTGCCCACATTGCTGTGTATAGAGTAGGCAAAATCAATAATGGTTGCGCCTATGGGCAGCTGCTTAATATCCCCCATAGGAGTTAAAACAAAGATAGTTTCGGGGTGATAGTCGTGCTTGATTAAATCCAGTATTTCTATAGGCTCACCGTCGTTTTGACGCTCCAGCACGCTTCTAATCCAAACGTACATCCTATCCATATTATTGCTGGCAGAGCTGACGCCCAGCTTATACTTCCAATGGGCGGCAATGCCGTCCTCTGCGTGCCTGTGCATATCACTGGTGCGTATTTGCACCTCAAAGGGAATGGAATCGGCAGGGCTGTAAACCACCGTGTGCAGCGACTGGTAGCCGTTTGGCTTGGGAGTGGCAATATAGTTTTTAAACCTGCCCGGAATAGGCCTGTACTTCTGCGATATAAAGCCCAGCACATGGAAGCACTCGTCAACGTTTTCTACTATAACCCTTACAGCATAAACGTCGTAAATCTCATCTATAGTGCACCTTAGCTTGAACATTTTTTGATATATGCCGTAAATGCTCTTGGTTCTGCCATAAATTTCTGCCGCTATGCCCTTTTCGTCCATATCGGCTTTAATTTCGCCTATAACTCTATTGATTATATCCAAATTGTGGGGGTTCTTGTTGTCAAGCTCCGATTTAATCTCGTTGTAGCCATAGGGGTCCAGGTACTTCATGGCTATGTCCTCAAGCTCCTCCTTAACCCAGCGTATGCCCACCCTATCGGCAATGGGGGCGAATATCTCCATTGTCTCCAGTGAGATTTTGCGCCGTTTAAGCTCAGGCAAAGCCCCTAAGGTGCGCATGTTATTAAGCCTGTCGGCAAGCTTGATTATAATTACCCGTATATCCTTGTTCATGGCAATAAACATCTTGCGCACATTTTCGGCCTGCCTCTCCTCCTCTGTGGAGTAGGAGACCTTATCCAGCTTTGTAACGCCGTCTATAAGCCCTGCAATAGATTTGCCGTACTTTTTCTCTATCTCCTCGGCTGTAACGGGGGTGTCCTCAACTACATCGTGCAGCAGCGCAGCTATAATAGAATCTGTATCCATACCTATTTCAACAAGGATACAGGCCACAGAGACAGGGTGCACAATATACGGCTCACCGGAGGCTCTTAGCTGCTCGCCGTGTGAGGCTCTGGCATAGCTGTAGGCCTCTGATATAAGCTCTGTATCAAAGGTGTTGCCTGTCTTTTTTTCTGCTTCTTTAACAATTAAAAGCAAATCCTCAAATGAATTATATTTACCCACACATACGCCTCCTTACAATGCTCTTATTTTGCACAGGAACGGGCTTTTTTCTAAATCAACCTTTTGCGAGACAGGTATAAGCGAAATAACAGAGCTTTCGGCCTGACTGCACCAATCTATAAGCCCCGATTCCTCCATGCAGGTGAGAATGACAAACAGCTTGCCGTAGGAAATGCCGCATTCCTTTAGCCTTGCAGCAAGAAAATCCAGCCTGCCGCTAAATCCCTTATTTTTAAACAGATACCTAAAAACAGCGGCAAAATCCTCTCTGCTGGGAATAAGCTCCTTTGTCTCTTCAAAGCTTGGAGCTTCGCCCCTGTACAGTGCGTCTGCAAATTGATTTACTGCTATTATATGCTCGCTCTCTGCCTCTGCGAGCCTTAAATCCTTTATGAATATAGAAACGCCCTTAACGCCCTTAAATTCGTTTTTCTCTATAGTAACGGCCAGATTAAGCACATCCCCTGCCTCAAAGCCAAAGTCCTTTTTTTCGGCCGAAAATTGCAGAGCTGTAAAGGTGCTGCTTCCGCTGCTAAACTCCAGCTTTAAATGCTTGCCCCCGCCTATTGTGTATATTTTTTTTAGAGTTACATTTTTTAATGCAAAGATAGGCTGCAAATTCCCCGGGCCAAAGGGTTCAAGCTCGGCTATTAGCTCGGCAATTTCCGGCGTGAGCTTTTCGGGCTTTAATGCACAGTCCAGCGCAAGCTCTGTAACAGGCATTACAGCGGCGATTTCTGCGGCGTAGTCGTTAATCTTTTTGCTAAATGCAGGTATGTTAGCTGTAGCAATGGTTAAGCCGGCAGCCAGAGTGTGCCCGCCAAAGTAAATTAGCTCTTCCTTGCAGGCGGTAAGAGCCTTGTGTATAGAAAAGCCCTCTACACTGCGGCAAGAGCCCTTTGCTGTCTCTCCGTCTATAGAAATAAGAACACAGGGCTTGCCAAAGCGTTCGCTTAATCGGGCGGCTACAATGCCGCTGACTCCGTGGTGCCAGCCCTCTCCTGCTATAACTATAACACGCTCACGCACAAGCTCTGGATATAGCTTTATTAAAGCCTCTACCTCTCTGCTTATGTCCTTTTCTGTGGCCTGTCTTGCCAGATTAAGCTCCTTTATGTTAGCGGCGATTGCCTCTGCCTCCTCCATATCCTCTGCCAGCAGGAGCTTAACCGCCGTCTCAGGTGATTCCATCCTGCCGCAGGCGTTGATTCTAGGTGCAAGCATAAATGCCACAGTGGTTGAGGTGACAGGCTTTTCACCCACGCCTGCCGCATCCAGCAGGGCCTTGAGCCCGGGACGCTCCCCGTTAACTATGCTGCGCACACCGTGCACAACGTAGCAGCGGTTTTCGCCTATAAGCGGAGTTACATCGGCTATAGTTCCCAAGGCGATTATATCGGCATACAGCCCAAGCAAAAAGGGCACATTTTCAGGGTCTAGGGCGCACACAAGCTTAAAGGCTAAGCCCACCCCCGCAAGATACTCCAAGCCGCTGGTATCCTCCACTCTGTGTGGGTCAATTATGGCGGCGGCCTTGGGCAGCTCATCCCCGGGCTTGTGGTGGTCTGTGATTATTACCTCTATGCCAAGAGTAGCTGCATGGGCAATTTCATTAATGGCAGAAATGCCGTTATCTACTGTGATAATCAGCTTAATGCCCTGCTCTGCAAGGGTGTTGATAGCCGTGCAGCTAAGGCCGTAGCCCTCTTCACGGTTAGGAATGTAATATGTAACATCGGCACTCATTGCGTCTAAAAAGGAGTAGAGCAGCACGGTTGCCGAGACACCGTCGGCGTCATAATCGCCGTAAACTGCTATTTTTTCGCCGCTCTCAAGGGCAAGACCTATGCGCTCCACCGCACTTGACATATCGGAAAGAGTGAAGGGGTCGCTTAAATCCATGCTGTCTGGGTTTAAAAAGGCGTAAACGGCTTTAGAATCTGCAATGCTGCGGCTTTGCAGCAAAAGACACAAAAAGGCAGGCAGACCCGTTTCCTCCGCAAGGTCAATAGCCGCCTCTTTGTTATGCTTTTTGATGTTCCACCGTTTATAAGCCATAGCCGCACCGCCTGAAAAATTTTAGTTATTAAGATATTTTACCTTAAATGCGCAGATTTTTCAAGCCTATTTAATTAATTTTTAAAATTTATAGTCGAACCACTTGAAAAGCGGCGCAGGATTTGCGAGGATATTTTGTGTCTGGCAAGGATGACGACGCAGGCTTGCTGACGCAAGTCAAGGAGGAAGACGCAGCCAGACGCAAAATAGACCGCAAAGACAAGTTGCTTTTTGAGTGGTTCGACTATCTGTGTACAACTAAGGTTTTACCTAAATTTTTATTGAGCCAATAGGGTATCTGAGCTGTTTAAAATTTGCGAGCTGTAAATAAACAGCACATCAGAGCCGCTTTTAAACTCCACCAGCTGCGGCAGAATGCGGCTGTCTACATAGCGCAGGTCAATTAGTGTGATTTTGCTGTAAGCAGAGGTCAGCAGGGGCGCAAGACTTGAGCCAAAGGAATCCCTGAACAGGTAGAGCTCCTTTTCTGTACTTGCCTTATCATTTTCTATAACAATTAACGGCTGAGAGCCTTTTAAGAAGAAGTCGTAAGGGTCATAGCCTTTAAAGCCTGATTGGCTGTACATCTCCCCCGCTTCAAACTTCATAGTCTTTGTGCTGTAGTATTTAACCTTGGCATTGTCTATAGCCTGATTGGTGAAATAGCTGAGTGTATCAGGCTTAACAGGCAGCGCAAGCTGCCCCGCATATGCCCCCTTAAAGGTGCCCATAGAATGGGGAGTGTAAGCCTGATTCAGCAGATCTATACAGCCCATGTTTTTGGCCAGCGCAGCCACCACAGGAGCGATTTTTATTTGATCCCAGTGCAAATCTGCGCGGTAAAAATCATCAGCCTCCAGAGCCTCTGTGAGGTCGATATAGCTATACCTGCCAAGCTCTTCTCCCAGCAGGGCGGCGGCCTCATCTTGCCGTAGTCCCGGGAGGGAGGAATCCACATACACGCCCTTATCCGGTATTATGGAATAGTATATATTTAAACCCTGCATGTTTGCGGCCAGATGGTTTATCTTTTGCCCCAGCCGTCGTGCAGAGGCGGCTTTCATGCTCTCAAACCGCCCTATTTGGCCGTTTTTAAAGTATATCCCGCCCTTATCGCTAAGATTAAATATGCGCAGGGCAGAAAAGGCTCGCACCGTGCGCAGCTCCTCTCTAAAGGCAAAGCTGTCGGCTGCGTACTCCTCAAAATCATCTGAAAAGCCGCCGCCAAATAGCGATTTAACTGATAGCTCAGGCATGGTTTTAAGGGCACGCCTCTCACTTAATGAGAGCTCCGGCGGCTTGATAATGCGGTTTGCAAGGAAGAATCCGCCCAAAAACACAACAAATAAAATGCTTGCGCACAGAGCACGTAAATTAGTTTTCATGATGCATCCCCCTTACTATACACTAAAATCTAAAGTAGATGAATGGATTAAACGAACCGTCTACTAAATTTGCTGTAACCATTAGCAGTATGCCGGAGAGGAAGAGCACCTCGCCTGCAAGCAAGGCCTTCTCTCCGCCCTGTGAGGCCTCCAGCTTTGCTGTAATCTTCTTGGGCAGCGGAGTTGCTCCTATTATGCCTATAATAATTATTACAGCATAGCTTTTTAGGTAGTACAGCCCCTCTATCCCCAGATTTTCCGCTGAGCTAAAGTCAAACATGCGCAAAAGTGCGGCTCCTGTTTCCCTTAGGCTTTCAGAATCAAATAAGGTCCAGCTAATAAGCAGAAAAAGCAGGGTGTAAGCGTGGCCAAATACCTTTGGAATCCGCTTTAACAGCTTGGCTAGCACAAATTTTTCTAGCAGGAGCAGCACCGCAAAGTACACGCCCCAAAGTATAAAATTCCAGCCTGCGCCGTGCCAAAAGCCCGTTAAAAGCCACACTATAAATATATTAAAGATATGCCGCCACAGCTTAACTCTGTTGCCGCCTAAGGGGATATACACATAATCCCTAAACCATGTAGATAGAGAGATGTGCCACCTGCGCCAGAACTCCGTTATACTCCTTGAGATATAGGGGTAGTTGAAATTTTCAAGAAATTTAAATCCGAACATCTTGCCCATGCCTATGGCCATATCGCTGTAGCCGGAAAAGTCAAAATAGATATGCAGCGAATAGGCTATAAGATAAAGCCATGTGAAAAGCAGTGTTTTTTCGCCGCTATCCTTATAAATTTTTACAAGCTCACCCAATACATTTGCCAAAAGCACCTTTTTGCCAAGGCCAATTATAAACCTACGCACTCCCGCACCAAACAGATTAATGCTGTGCTCACGGTGTTTAAGCTCATTTTCAACGTCCACATAGCGGACTATAGGCCCTGCAATAAGCTGGGGGAAGAGCATAACATAGGTTGCAAAGGTGAGCGGATTATACTGCACCTTGGTGTTGCCCATGTATAAATCCATAGTGTAGCTTAGTGTTTGAAAGGTGTAAAAGCTTATTCCCAGCGGTAAGGCCAGCTTTAGCAGAGCTATATCCAAGCCTGCTGCATTGAGGTTACTAATTAAAAAGTCTGAGTATTTGAAGAATATAAGGCTGCTAAATCCAACCACTAGCGAGCCAATCAAGGCCAAGCGGGCGAGCCTTCTATTTGCTCTAAAACGATGTATCAGCAGGCCAAAGAACCATCCGGAAAAAACCTGTGCCAGCATAAGCAAGACATAAAGAGGCTCGCCCCAAGCATAAAACACCACGCTGGAGAGCAAGAGCCATAAATTCCTTAGCCAAAGCCATTTTTTTGGTATTATAAAATACATAGCCAAGGTTATGGGTAAAAAATAATATAAA
>JAISYX010000111.1 GCA_031269595.1 Oscillospiraceae bacterium | reverse complement strand
GCAGACCTATGTGTCTGCCCCTACGGTTTTTTTAGATAGACGCAATTATTATTTCTAATCCGCTCTTTTAAAAACAAGAGAGTGGTCGCCCTCACCGTAGTCAAGCCCATCCTTTTCCTGATTAAGGCTTATAAATCGGATGACGTTCTCGGGGAATTTTAGCGTATAAGAAGAGGAGAAATAGGTGTTGATATACTCCTCGCTAAAATTGAAGTCGGCCAAATCCTCACTTGTGGTTTTGCTGTATGTACCGTTTATGATGCTTCCGTCATAGTTTGTGTAAGAAAAAGTGCTGTTTGCGGTAAAAATCACAATAGGCGCAGCTCCCAGTGAAGCATCCAAGGGGTGAACCTTGCTGTCTCCGCCGTCATCTACAGTTGCCCATGAGCCATAGGCAACCCATCTTCCGACTATAATATCTGTCTCACTGCCTTTTGAGGAGCTCTCTGCGCTTGTCTGTGCTGTGCATCCTATGCACGCAATGGCAAGCATAAAAACACTTAAAACCAGTGTAATAATCTTTTTCATAATAAATCAAATCCTCTCTTTTTTTGCGCTTAGCTATAAACAGAATCGGCCACCTGGTCGATAATAGCCTCATTTTCGGCCGCTATGGTCCCATTATAAATTATAACAGGGCTGCTTTTGCCTATATGATAATTAGCTTTGTAATAGTCTGTATAATAAGCATCGGCATTGGCGTCCTCCTCGTGGCTGCTGTCGTAATTGTTATCAAGCCAATTGATTGATACACTTAGTCCGTTATAGCTAAAGCAAAGGGTGTTCCCTGATATAGCTGTATATATTTTATAATCAGAAACGCCTATCGACGCACAAAAATCAGGAATTAAAGCACCGTCCTCTGCCTGTGGGAATATATAGCCAATGCTGGAGGCTATTCCGGCACATTTAAGCCTGTCGCCGTATCCCTTGGTGTATAAGGGCTCAAAGGCTGCATACTGTGTGCCATAGAAGTAATATGAATATGGGCTGCCCTTTTCGGTTACAACACAGCCATCTGCATTTGCTATGTATACAGTATCAAACACCATGTTTGGGTGCTCTGCCATAAGCTCATTTAACGATTTGCCAATATTATTATATTCGCCTGCTGCCTCTGTGCTTGATACAGACGTGGCAGGCTCTTTTGTTTTAGCACTGCACCCCGCCAGTATAAAAAGCGATAGCAATGCGCATGTAAGCATGTTAATAATCTTTTTCATATAAACCCCCTGTGTTAGAGACAATAGCACAGCAACTATTTGTTGTGCCGGTGTCTCTGCCTTTCTTGTTATTTTTTAAATCGGTAGTGCCTTGTTAACGCAAACGCTCGTAGGGGCAGACCTATGTGTCTGCCCTAAGACGGAGCTTTTACGGTAATCTGGGCAGACACATAGGTCTGCCCCTACGGTTTTTAGAGATACGCAATTTAATATTTACCACGATATATCTCACCCGGGGTCAGTTTGGTTCCCATAAACTTCATGTATTCAGATACGGTAACCAACTCATAGCCCTGCGCACGCAGCTCCGGCACAGCCCTTGCCACTGCGTCAAAGGTTGATTGATATAAATCGTGGCACAGCACAATAGAGCCGCTTTTGGACTTGGCCATAATCTCCTTGTACACTGAGTCGGCGTTTCTGCTCTTCCAGTCCTCGGTATCCACAGACCAGTTAATCATGGCCATCCCCTGCGCCTTTGATACAGCTTTAACTCTATCGTTTGTAGCTCCGTAAGGCGGGCGGTAAAATTTTGGCTTTATGCCTGACACGGCTGTAATAGCGTCATTTGTGCTCTTTAATTCAGCTGTAAGCTCGCTCTCGGTGAGCTTGGTTAACTCCTTGTGGTCCCAGGAGTGCCCCGCAACCTCACAGTGCTGCGCTACAGCCGCTTTAATGGTTGATTTATTGGAGTTTACCCTGTTGCCAACCACAAAAAATGTTGCACGGCCGCCGTTATCGGCAAACAGCTTTAATAATTGAGGTGTAATTTTGCTTGGGCCGTCGTCAAAGGTTATAGCGATAACCTTTGTGCCCTTAGGGAATTCACGCAGGTCAGAATCATCTGCTGCATTGTTGTCATTTGAATCATCAGGAGATGTTGGCTCTGTGGCCGGCTGTGTTGTTTTTGGCTTGGCTTTGGTGGTGGTTGTAGATGTTGGGGGAGGCGTAGTTGTGGGCGGAGCGGTGGTTGTTGGAGGCGGAAGAGCCTCCTCTATATTAATTTTAAGCAGGCTGCCTAGCTCTGCACGGCTTAAATGAACCCTCTGGGAGCCCAAGGAGGAGGGCAGAGCCTCACCTCTGGAGAACATGACATCAATGCCGTCCTTTGTAAGGATAATATCCTCCAGCCAATGGCTGCTATCCTGTGAGGTTATGTCTGCATCTATTTTTTGCAGCTTGCCCAATATTAGGCGGGTTATCTCGCTGCTGCGGCTATAATCCAAAATATCTTCATTTTCAATAATGCGCCCGTTTGCAATATCAATGTTAAACACCTTAAAAAAGTCGTTGGGATGCGCCATTTGTGAGTTGCTGTAAAAGCCTAGTTCCTCAACAGAGGCATAGCTTTGGCTAAGCAAAAAGGAGTTATACTGCACATTAATTTCTGCGTTTGCAGTGCTATTGGATTTTTGCATGGTTTCAAGCTCATCCTTGGCATTTTTTGATATTGCCTGAACCCACTGTGCTATAGCCTCATCAACAGGTTTTATGTTAGTCTCGGGGAACTGTATATATATGTGTAGGGCTTCGCTGTTATCAACGTTAGATTGAGCCTCGCCGTATTCGTGCACGTTTTCTGCCACCTCAATGGGAGGCTCGGGAACTGGCGTTGGCTCAGGCTTTGCAGAGTTTAAATAAAGTGCAAGCCCAAGGGCGGCAAACCCAAGGATTAGCACGCATATAACGGCAAAAATATATTTGCCCTTGCTTTTTTGATTATTCATAGTGAATCTCCTTGTGCTTGTCTGTGATTTGGTCACTCGATCCGTAGGGGCAGACCTATGTGTCTGCCCGAATTTTCGTAAATTTTCCGTCTTTGGGCAGACACACGGGTCTGCCCCTACGGCTTTTTATGAACCAAATTCGCCTGAGCACATCTTAGCCCAAGCGAATTTATATTACCGGTTATGATTTAATAGGTTACAGCTACAACGCTCTGGTCGGCATCCTGCCTGATTTCAACCATAATAATTTTTGTGCCGCCGTAGGTTCCAATATAAGTCCATGCGCCGGACACGCTATCGTTAATGGTTGTTTTAACTGCTCCAAGGCCGTCAAGTGCTTTTTGATAAAAAGCTACCAGCTCCTCCAGATTTTTTTTGCTGTAAATAATAAAAGAGCCCGGAATGTCTGTGCCCTCGGCAATTGTTTCGCCCTTTGGTGTAAAGGCCTTAATAATAGCCTCGTTGCGCTCTGTGCTTACATTGTCATCACCTATGGGGTTATCGGGATTACCGTTTTCGTTGCCGCCATCTCCGCCGTCGCCCTCACCATCGTCTATAATGGCAGTGGATTCTGTTTGCTGTGAGGAGGAGGAAGATGCTGTCTCTTTAGTTTTTGCGCATCCCACAACTGCTGTAAGCATAACAAGCAAAGCAAGCAACAGCGGGAGGCCTTTTTTGAATGTGTTTTTCATTATGATTTTTCTCCTTTAAAATTATTATGCAAGGCTTTTTAGCACATTTTCAGGTATTGTGCTTTTATCAACCACACTCCACCTGTTAACTAACTGCTTGCTGGCTTTAACCAGCAGATATTCGCCCGGCTTGGGTAACTCTTGCTCTCCGGCCAGTTTGCCGCCGTTGGGAGCAAACACAGTAAACGAAACCTCTCTTGCCTCACCCTGCTCGTTATATATGGTGAGAGTATATACTTTGCCTGGCCCTAACTCCTTGCCGTTATCTGAATAAATCATTTCAGGCGTGACATTGTAGTTTAAAGGAACCATGGCATAATAATCCGAGCTGGCATAGCGGTCGGTTGAATATTTTAGCAACCAAACCACCGCCATTGCAACCAAGCCTATTGCTAACACAATAGCAATTCCTATAGTAATTTTTCTTTTCATGACACCACGTGTCAGGGCGACCGCACACAAAGAATTTTAGAACATTTAGTGCGGCTTCCTGCTTCCCTTTCTGAGTTCTTTTTTAAGCTTTCAGTAGCTCCTTTTGTTAAAATTCCAGTTCTTTTTTATGAAAGGCCAGCACTGAAAGAGTCAGCGCAACCGCAACATAAATAATATACTCAATAAATATCAGAATAACCGGTTGACCGCTTGTCAAGCCCTGCTCTATCCTATCTGTAATGCCTGTCATTAGGTGTTTATCTAAATTAGGTGCTATACCTCTTATAATGTCACTGTTTAAAAGCATGCTTATAAGCTGGCTGATGATACCGAAGGATAGGAGCACATACAGCACCATGGCAAAGGTCTTGCGCTGCAAGCCATAAACCACAATACCCGTTAGAGCAGAAAAAGCTACAGTAGTTAGCAAAGCTACAAATGCCTTGATGTACACAGTTCCAAGAGCCGCCGCAGTGGGTGCAGCACCAAGAATGGCAAATACGGCAGTCATAACAAGGGGAATCAAGCCAAAAACAACTGCGCTAAACAGTGTTATGAGCACAAGCTTTGAAAGTACAATCTTGAGCTTGCTAAGGCCGTAGCCAACCAGTGTGGTCAAGTTTTTAGAGGTCAAATCGTCGTTATACAGTGAACCAAACAAATATCCGCCAAGAACTACCGGAAGAAACATAAATAATTCGTAGGCATGGTCGATAATTGATTTGCTGTTATAGCCATCTCCCATTCTGGAGTTAACAAGTGCAAAGAGAATATAAACAGCTGCAAATATGCCAAAAAAGATATACATGCTTTTTTTGTTTAGCAGGCGATAAATCTCACCCTTTATATAATTAAACATTCTGTCCACCTACCAATCCCATAAAGTATTCTTCAAGTGTAGTCTCCTGCGGAGAGAGACGGAAAAGCTCCAGCCCCTCGTTAAACAGCGCACGGGCTATTACATTAGACTTTTCAACGTTAGATTCCAAAACCAGCTTGTTGCCATCGACACTTACATCTGTAATGCCAAATTTTGATTGCAGCACAGCCAGTGCCTTCTGTCCGTCGTCCACCTCAATTACAAGTGCCTTTTTTGTGTGCTCGTGCAGCTCGGTGTGGGAGATTTCTTTTACCAAATTGCCCTGCTCAATAAAGCCAAAGCGTGTTGCCACTAAATCCAGCTCGCTTAAAATATGAGAGGAGACAATAAAGGTTGTGCCGTTCTTCTCGTTTTCAAGCTGAAGGATGTTACGAATATCGGCAATACCCTGTGGGTCAAGCCCGTTTATTGGTTCGTCCAGCACCACAATGGGCGGCCTGCCCATGAGTGCTGCAGCCAGCCCAAGCCGCTGCTTCATGCCCATTGAAAAGGCCTTAAAGGGCTTTTTAACACCGTCCAGCTGCACCAGCTTTAACAGTCTCTCAATCTCACCCTTGTCGGTAATGCCTTTAATCATGGCAAGATATTCAAGATTTTGCTTGGGGTTTAAATAAGGAAAAAATGCGGCGTTAATCATAAAGCCTATTTGCTGCCGTGCCTCATTAAGATTGGCTGAGCTGCCGCCTATTTCAATTTCTCCTGCTGTGGGCTTGGCAAGCCCCATAACGCATTTAAAAAATGTGGTTTTACCCGCTCCATTGCGCCCTACAAGGCCGTAAATGTCGCCCTGCTCTAAGGTTAACGAAGCTTGATTTAAGGCCGTAAATTGGCCGTACTTTTTTGTTAGACCGTGGGTTTTTAGCATAGTTTGTTTCATCGTGTTCCTCCTGTAATTTTTTATTTATTAAAGCACTCTTTTAAAAGCGCACATCTCGTGCTGTTCATAAGCCTATTTATCCAGATACACTCCGGACAGCATAACTGAGCCGGAATCTGTCTGATTAAAATTAAGTGTAATTTCTGATATATTTTTTAAATCAATTTTATCAAAAACAGTTAGCGGAATTCGCAGCTCACCCAGCGGCATAAAGCCGTTCCAAATGTCATAGGCAGGGGCAAATTCGTCTGCCTCCAAGTGGGTAGCATAGCCCGGGTAATAGGATAGTGCGCTTGCGTGTTGCGGTATAATATCCTGAGTTTTGCCGGATTTATCCTTAAGTGTAAGAGTAAATGACTGCTGCTTATCCTTGGCATTAAGCTTATCAGAGGAATCTACCGCAACATACAGGCTAATAGAGCTTGAGCTTGAAAAGTCATTTGTCTCGCAGGGAATTGAAAGAATTCCATCCTTGCCGCTCCAGCTAATGTTATAAAGAGGCAGCGTACTATCGCTCATGGTAGCTCCCGGGTGGGTAAACAGAACATTGTCATTGGCCTTTTTTATAAAGAACTTTAATTCGGCTTTGCCATTTGCGGTCAGCTTTGCTTTTGCGGCTTCCGAAACCTCCAAAATACTTTGCCTGCCCGGGACATAATTTGAGGCCGTTACAGCAAAGCCAAACATTGTATCTGGCTGCCACTGCTTATTGTCCCATATACCAAAGGGTGCTTCTCCCTTTGCATATACCGAGAGAAAGGCCGACGCATAATGCTTTAAAAAATCCTCTTGCTTTTCACGTGTGAGCAGACTGCTCATGTCTCTTTTGTCCTTCTCCTCATGCTCCCAAGTGAAGGTGCGGTTAAAATAGGCATGATTTGCGCTGCGAAGGAACACAATAGAGGCCGGTGCGGTGCGGTTTGGGTCTTTTTGCAGGTCGTCAAAAACCGCTTGGCCTTCCTCCGGCACATCGCCGTCAAACTCGCCTATAATAAAGCCGATTGGAATATCGGGGTGCGGAGGGTAATAGGCTGCTGCTTCTATGCAAACCAGCGATTTTATGCGGCTTAAGCCTTCTTTCTTCTCCATTTGAATAAAGGCATCGGCAAGCTCTCCGCCCCGTGAGTGCCCCATTAAATGGACATTTTCAAAGTCAATTTTACCGCTTAGGTCTATGCCGTATTGGCTGTTTACTGCGCTGTCGCCTGCATTTGCCTTTTCTAAAAGAGCCATTTGCTGCTTAAAAAGTGCATAGCCCCACTCTAAATTAGAGGATTCACCCTTATTGTCAAAGTCATAATATTCAATGTTAAGGTTAAAACTCATTACCACATAGCCCTGCGCCGCAAGCTGTTCGGCAAGATAATCAAAGCCTGAGTATATCTTATCATAAACAGTTTTAATGGGCGCAACACCATGCAGAATCACAACAAGAGGGTGCTTGCCGCTATCGTTTGGAGCTGCTATAATGCCGTCTAAGGGGCAAGGGACAGCCTCGCCTGCGTGGTTTTTAAGGTCGCTCTCGCCAAAATTAAACTCATGAGCCTTAATTTTAGAGCTATCGGCAAGCTTGAATGGCATATCAAGCTTGTTTTTATTGTTCTTCTCACTGCTGTTGCCGGAGTTACAGGCCGCTAAGGCTGTTATAATGGATATACACAACAGCAAGGCTATAATTTTTTTCATGACACATTCTCTCCCTAATTCAATTATTTCGCCGGTTTTTTAGAGGCCGCACTTACGGCGTCAGCTATACACTGGGCGTACAAGTTCATTGACGACTGCCCGTTCATGTGAACCTTGTCGCTTGCCAGCAGGCCTACCTTGTCACGAATGGCAGCGTTCCAGTCTGCTATGGTGATATAGGAATACTGCGAGGGTAGGGTTCTTTCATAAATTGCTGTTTTGCCCGCTCCTCCTGTATCTCCTGAACGCCCGTCAAAGGGAGTTACAAAAATCAATTTGTGCCCGGGCTCTAAATCATCAATAAATTTTTGTATGAGCTTTTTATAGTTGTTGTTTTGGTTTGTGCCAAGGGCAATTACAACATATTCACGCAGAGTGCCCTTTTTTTGCAGGCTCATCATTACGTCATAACCTGCGCCCATTTGCCGTGAAACCTTGGCGTCTACATAACAATCCATTACTGTGTTTTTGATTTTAGTCTGTGCGCCTAAAGCCACAGAATCTCCTATAACCGTAACACCGCCAACCGAAACAGTTCCGGGCGGCTTAACTGGCTCTGTGGGCTTGGTGGGCTTAGTTGGCTCCGTGGGTTTAGTCGGCTTTGTTACCGGAGTCTCCGGAGTTTCCTCTTTAGGCGGCTCCTTAGGCAAAAGATTTGCCTTTAAGGAAGTGCCGTTCTCGGCGTAATCCAGAGGGCTCTCGTTTAACAGCTCAAAGCCGTTTTTTAAATAGAATATATCCAGCACATCCTGTGCCGATTGATTTGCGTTAAAGTCGGCTTCAATGCTTGTTATAGAGGGTGCTTTTTGAATTACAAAGCCGCAAGCTACAACCAAGCTGCATACAACAGCCAAAACAGCGGCATTTACAGCGCGCTGTCTGCTTTGCTTTTGAGGGTTGAGTTCTTTTTTACGGCCAAAAATCGGTTCAATTTTATAAAATACAATAGCCGACATTATAACCGACACCGCAACTGTTGCCAAAGAGGCAAGTATATTGTTTAAAATCAGGCCAGAAAAGATAATATACAGCGGCCAATGGTACAGGTAGATATTATAAGATAAATCTGCCGTTGCCGTTAATATTTTAGGCTCTTTAACCCTTGCAGGGGTAAGGTTGTGCAGGGCACGTGTGCAAAAAATCAAGGTAACCGTAAGCAGTGATATAAGCAGGAATCCATAGTGCCAAACGGCCTCATCCTCAAATTTAAATTTAGTGGCCAGAATAATCATTGCAGTTATTGCAAGCCCCGCTAAAATAATAAGTCCGGTAACCAATATTGCATTAAGTGCAGAGCCGGCCTCTCTCTTCTTTTTGTGAGAGGGCTCTGTGCCCCAAATACAGGCTGCTGCCGCACCCAAGAAGAAGGGGAACAGGCGGGAGAGGGTGTCAAAATACACAGCCGATAAATTGCCGCTTGTATTATATGAGTGGCGCATGAACAAAAACGAGCCCGCTGCCGCCGCAATAGATACAAGAAAAAGGAAGGCCTTATACATGGCAAAGCGCAGCTGGGTGTTGCCCTTTGAAAATGCTCTAACCAATATAAAAACAAGTGCGCACACCAGACCCCAAATGAGGTAAAAGTGCATTTCTACTGAAAGTGACCATGTGTGCAGGTATAAATGGGGGAGCAGCTGAGCTTCATAATCCCCGCCCAAGGCAATTTCATAATAATTTGAGGTAAATCCCAGAGTAGAGGCAATCTGCTTGCCGATTCCAACTAAAAAGTCAGGCGAAATAAGCAGGGCTAAGGGGAGCGTAAAGGCCACCGCTAAAAACAATGGCACAAAAATGCGCATAAAGCGGCGTTTGTAAAATTCAAACAGCTTAAACGAACCCTTTTTATGAATCTGCGCTATAACCAGTGCAGTAATAAGATAGCCTGAAAAGGTAAAAAATACATCTACGCCAAAAAATCCGCTGGTCATTCTATTGTAAAACAGATGATAGGCCAAAACCAAAAACAGGCCTAAAACACGCACGGTGCTAAACCATTTAATCCTGCCCGAATCGGGCTTTGCGGCTTCGGCTTGGCTTGTGCTTATTCTGTTTGCAGGCAGGTTATTGCTATCCATGATATTTGTATACATGTTATTCATATCGCTTTACCTGCTTTCCGTCTTTCCAAACGCCGCGCACTGCTGTGCCGTCAGTTGTTGTTAGTGTGCCCTCGCCGTCAAACTTACCATCTTGGAACAGGCCCTCATATACCCAGCCTTCGGAGCTAAAGTACTTGCCTGTGCCTTCAAACTTTCCATCTTTAAAAGAGCCCTCATAAACCTTCTTGCCGGATTTATCGGTGTACACGCCCTCGCCCTCAACATAGCCTCGGACAAACTCACCAACATAGGTTGAGCCGTCTTTAAAGTTAAACGTGCCGCTGCCGTCTTGGCCGCGCACGCCAAAGGCACCAATATATTTCCAGCCATTCCCCTCAAAGGTATCCACATCGGCGTTGCGGGTATAGGTTGCACTCTCTCCTCCCTCTTTGAAGTAGCTACCGTCCTCCTCTAGGATAAAGCTGCCGCTAATTGGCTTGCCTCCGATAAAAATCCCCTCAAAGCTCCAGCCCTCACGGCCTTCAAATTTACCCTTGCCATCAAAGAGGCCGTTTTTAAAGCCCCCCTTGTAATGGTCGCCGCCTCGGTAGGCAAATTCGCCCTCGCCGCTAAACAGACCATTGTGTATATTCCCTGTGTAGGCAAAATCTCCTCCTGCATACTCCTGTCCTTTGACATATTTGTCCGTTTTGCCTTTAAATACATTAAGCGAATAGCATGTTGCGAATACAACAAATACAATAACGCCAACTGTAGAAAGTACGCTAAAACAACGTTTCATGCTGAGTCTCCTTCTTCCATGATTTTTTGTAGGGGCAGCCCTATGTGTCTGCCCAGATTATCGTAAAACCCCCGTTTTGAGGCAGACATATAAATCTGCCCATGTTGCCGTAAAATCCCCGTTTTGGGGCAGACACACAGGTCTGCCCCTACCGATTTATTAGAGCGAGTTAGCCGCTGCCATATGTTCCCGCTCAATAAATACCTTGAGCACAGGAATGTTACGGCCTGTAACGGTAAACCTAAAGCATTGAACACGGCATTTTTGAAATTGCCGGCCGCCTATAAAAAATTTATAACCCGTCTCGCATTCCAGACAACACTCTCTGGGCTCTGGATGCCCTGTTATCCTTCTGCAATTATCGCATTCCTCAATCTCTCTTATCATATCTATGGGAATAGCTGCCAAAAAATCGGTATACTCGTTTAAATGATTGCCATAAATGCGTGCAAACAGCACCTTGTTGCTAAGCTGCAAATCCAAAAGCTTGTGATTGTTCTGCTCAAATGTAGCCGTGTATGCACTCTCGTTTTTCTCTACTTTGATATTATATCCATGTTTCGTTAATGTATTGCTAACTCTATCCACAAAATCCTGGTACTCAGGGGCGACTGCATCAACAAAATCATCAAACTCGGTTGCTGCTTCAATAAGGATTTCATCATCCATCAATTTCACTTTCTTTCGTGTCGATAGTTGCCGGAATAAAGCTGCCGCCGTTAAACAGAGTAGCCATCAAACCCTTGAGATACTGAGGTAGGGTTATCTGCACGATTTTCTGAGGTATAACTGGATTTTGCATTTGCTTTAATAACAGCTACAAGAAAGAAGATGACATATAGTACAGTTAAAATTAACAGCACATGCTTTAATGCGCTTAAAAATGCAGTTGCGGGGTGTCTCTCTCGGTTTATGCTTGCCAAAACTCTGGCGTTATCCTGTGCGGTAAATTCAGTTGTGTTATGACTTCCTGCTGCAATACCTGCTAAATCTCTTCTGCGTGCTACCAGCTCGCCTGACCTTTTGCTGTTGTTCATATCCATATTCATTGTGTTATTCATGATGTTTCTCCTTATTTTTACGTGCATCTTACCAAGCCGGACATAAAACGCCCAGTAAAACGTGAGTTTTATTCGATTTATATATACCCGTGCGTCCGAAGACGCTTTTTATAAAACGCTTATAGCTTGGGGCGGGTTTTGTCTACTACAGACTCTGCATCAAAGAAGTTTTCGGTTATATACTTGGGGTTGTTAATCATATTATAACCCGCAATTTCATACCTGCCCTGAATAGCTATTTTAGGGTTAGAGGTGTCTATTTTAGCCTTTGCTACAACACTGCAATAAATGTTATAGCCATCGTCTGTTATTACCTTCATGCAGGCCGCCGGTAAGACGTACCCAAAGGGAGCTATAAATATATTACTTGACCCTACAATGGGCTTAACCACTGTGTTCCACCGCTTGGTGTCATACTGTATTTTATTAACTGCGCTGCCTGGCCCCCAATAGTTTGTTCTGTTGTGGGTAAAGCTGTGGCTTGCAAACAGCCAGCCGCTTTCTTTGAGCTTTTCGGCTACAGCCTTGGCCTCAGCCTTGCTCTCCTCTGTCTCTAAGCGATACCCCAGCACGCCCTCATAGCCTGTAAGTGCAATTATTCCCTTTGCCCCACGGTATGAAAAGTCGGGGTGTGTCTTTAAAAAATCATCTATAATGGGTATCAGGTCGCCGTCTCTTGTAATTGAGACATTGCCTTCAAGGTCTTTAACCTCGGTGGCAATCTCGCCCTTGCTGTCTATTACAAGCCTTGTTGCAAAGCCGTCGGGTTTCATATACTCATAATAGCTAACGTCATCCTGTGATAAGATAAGGGGCTTTTTGCCCTTAGGAAGATAGATTTTGTTTTGAACCATTGCCCCTGAGGAGTTTTTAACAAACACATCGTTGATATTATATAGCACATAGCCTCTTTCATAAATTTGAGGCAGGAGCTTTAAAAACTCATCCCGTGTGGACATTGTGCTGTTGTAGCCATCTTTTGGATGCCCTACATCGTCAAAGGCCAGCTGAGGGTAAATGATAAGGCTGTGAAAGAAAATGTGATGCACAGTGCCTGTGTACTCCACCAATTCGCTTTTAAGCTTTTCTACCTCAGCTATGCGCTGGGATATTTTTGGGTTATCCGCATCAGCTTTGAGCAGCTCAAGTGCTTCATCATAATAATAACCCTTTGTTAGTGTCTCTGATTTATTAATAAGCTCCTGTGTGCGGCTCTCTTCCTCTGAGTTTGAAGAAGCAGCCTCACTGCTTGTTGGCACTGTGGAGTTAGGTGTTTCACCCTGCGGTTCACTAAGTGCTTATTGAGTTATAAAGAAGGCCGAAATGCAAACAAATATTAAACTTACAGATAAAATAATAACAATTGCTGTTTTTTTGCTCATACAAGCAACCTCCTTTTGTTTTGATGTTTATACTTTAACACAGTCCGGAATATTTTCATAGCCCCCCGCCTTTTAAAAAAATACGTCAAATATGAATAATCTATTGACTCTTTTGATTGGGAGTGGTATAATGACGATGTAGTGTAGGACTGTCCACAATTGAAAAGCGTCAATCCGAACGCTTTTTTGACGCTTTTGCTGAAAGGATTCGAGATGACGAACTTTGCTTTTCTAATGGACAAATTAAAAATTTCTTCAAAAACTTTTTCAGACGCAGGCTTTGACTCCAGCTTAGTTAGCCGTTGGCGCACCGGAAACCGCAGAATCATGCCAAACAGACCAATTGTTAAGTCTGTAATTAAAATTTTTTGGAATGAGGATGCAAAGCTCCCTGAGCCTTTGATTGTCGAAATTTTGCATATACGCTTCCCCGGGCAAAGCTGTAACACACAAGAGGAGCGTGACGCTCTGCTTGAAACTCTGCTTACCGAAAAGGATCAGCTTAGCCCCGATTATCAGCAATGGCGCAACAGTCTTATAGGTAATGAGGCCTATGAGCTGGACGCAAAGGGCGGAGTAGCTGTAGCTCATTACCGTCTTATTGATTTTTTTGACCTTATTATTGCCCAAGACAAGCCCATGGTTGTATATTTTGTGTTCCCCTATGATATAGGCGCATTTATGTTTGACGGCAGCCTTGCGGCAAACCTTAAGGATTATCTTAAAAAGCTTTATGATATGGGCTGTTCTGTAACTATACTGGCCTGCTCGGATATACAGGCCAACAGGGCGGCAAACCTGGGCGGCTCTGGGATTTTATACAACATTAACGGATACTGCGATTTTTCTTGGTTTGACACCTATGGCGAACGCTCCTGCTGCAAGCTGCTGGCCGTTGCTGACAGGCAGATAGCCTTGGAGATAAGCACAGAAACTCCCTTCGATTTAGGCAGCTCTAAAGCTGAAATATACACAGAGGAAGAGGAAATTGACAAAATCACTCAGCGTATAAACGGTTATTTAGACAGACAGCAGCACAGGCTGTATCACGGCTTTTTTAGGAATCCAAACGGACTTTTAAGCAATATACATATTTCCCCCAATAATCCCAGCTATGCAATTACACTGCTTCCTTATTTTGGTATATTGCCACCAGATAAATTTTCGGCCTCATTTGGGCTGGATACAGACGACGAGATAGTTTTGCGCAGGGAGCTGTACCCCTTTATGCTGCCTCCAACCTTTTTTAGCAGCCGCACTACAGTGCGCCATATCTTTTGCGAAACGGCCATTGACACCGCTCTGGCAAAGCAGCGGCACGAATCCTTTGAGCTATCGGTCTTTTTTAGACGCCGTATATGGATGAGCACGCAGCAGCTTGTATTTCAGCTGGCCGAAATTAAAGCTCTGCTTTTAACCTGCCCACATTATGAGGTAAGCTTTTTAAAGGAAGCAGATTTTGACATCTTTCAGGTGCAGGCTATCCTGTGGGGGCGTGAGGCCTATATTGCCTGGCATGATATTAAAGGCTCAAAATCAGTTTTAAGCACAACCTATGCCAGTGTTAGCACCGTTAACTGTTATTTTGCCTTTATGTGGCAAAAGATAGCCGAAAAAAAGCGCAGCAGAGATGCAGCCATGCGTAAAATTAACAAATGGCTTAAGCACGCCGCTGCGATGGGCTTTGAGGTTGAGAGTTGAGGGCTTTTTTAATGCGTAATTCGTAATGCGTAATGCATAATTATTGGTTAATTTGCTGCGCAAATTTAATTTAAAAAAGTATGGGCAACCGCCTTGGTCTCCCGCAAACTTAGCGGAATGCTTAAGAACGGGCGGAGGATTGCATTTCTATCGCTCCACTAACGTGCGTCATTGCGAGCACCACTGAGCTTGAGTGTACCTGTGGTTACGAGTGCGAAGCAATCCAGTGCACTAAGCCCTTGTGCTAATGTGGAGTATCTGGCCTTGTCCCACTGGATTGCTTCGCACACCTCACTTTGTAATCATTTTGGCTTGGTTGCGTGCTCGCAATGACGCAGCTTTTGCGGTTTAAAGGTTATTTGGTGCACCACTGTATATTTTAGGATAGATAATCTCTCCTAAAACAAATGCTACTATATAAACCTCTCACCTTTTATTTAAAAAATCAATTGAAAAACTCCAAAAACTGTGTTAAAATTGTTTTTATAAAGCTATTTATAAGGAGAAACCGCTATGACTTGGCTTGAATTTACCTCTTGGATACCCTTTCTCTCGGTTTGCGCACCCTTTGTGGGATACATACTTGTAATGAGCACAAACCGCTGGCAGACCAAAAAACAAATAATGAATGAGGCCGTTACAAAGGACAGAAAGGCTTACCGTGATAATCTTAGGGAATATGCGGTAAAGTTTGTTGCCCTGTGCAACGGCAGAAGCATAGATTCCTCCGGTGACACAAAGCTGGATTGCTACAACAGAATCCTATTTATCCTCAACCCTGAGGATATTCTGGAACAGCAGCTTATCTGCCTTATGCAGGAGCTGCTCGCCCAATATGACTCTGCCAAGGCAAACCAATTTATATACTGCGTTATGATGATACTCAAATTTGAGTGGGAGCGTGCCAAGGACGCAGCAGGTGATAAAAACAACAAAAAGAACCTGACAGGCTGGGCTCACGCCAAAAAAACAGGCAAACTCCCCCACCCACCGGAGTGGATGAGGTAGTAGTTAATTCGTAATGCGTAATTACGCATCGCTATTAACTTGGCAGTAGAAAATGAAAATTCGCCGCCCGTAAATAAGATTTTTAGATGTAAACCGCAATGTGAGATAAAAATAATTACGCATTACGAATTACTCAACCTCTACCCCTGAATAGTAGTGCTTTAGTATGCTTATATAGTCTGCGCCGTTTTTGGCCATGTAGTTGGCTCCTGTTTGGCTCAGGCCTACACCGTGGCCGTATCCGTGCACGGTAAAGGTAAAGCTGCCGTCTGCATACTTTACATCAAAGCAGGCCGAGCGCAGGCCTAATATATTTCTAACACCGGCTCCCGTTATAACCTGGGAGCCTATTTTTATTTCTGTCACTGTGCCTGAATCGGTCTTTTTGATGTCTGAAATCCACTTTTCAGCCTCACCCTCCAGCTTAATTTCAGGATAAGCGGCTGTAAGCTCCTGCTTAAGCTCTTCAATTGTAAGTGTTACTGTGGATTCATAGCCTGCCGCCTGCACATCCCCAGGGGAATCCACCGCCGCCAAATAGGCTAGCTCTCCGCCCCATATGTCCTCTGAGTTCTCTGTCTTGCCTGCCGAAAGGGCATGATAGGCCGCCAGAATAGGCTCGCCCTTGTATACAATGCACTCGCCCAGCACAGGCTCTACTGCAGAGCTTAGCTTTTTGTAATAGGTCTCAAAGCTCTTGCCCCACAGCTTACGCAGCTCCTCCTTGCTCATGTACCCCTGATTAACACTTGGATTGTTGGTTAAATCCGCACCCTTTAAATCGGGGTTAGGATTCTCCCGCTCTGCTCTTCTCTGCCTTTCGGCATAGGTATAGGCCGCCACAGCCTGAGCCTTTAAGGCCTCAGGCTCAAAGCTTATGGGCATCTCCTGCGCCACTGTGCCGCAAATATAATCAAAGGCACTAACCTCGCTGACCGTGCCTGTTTTATAATCAAGTACCTTAAAGGCCTCTGCTGTGCTCTCCGGCTTGGGTTCCATAACCAGCTCATCGGTTATTTTGCTAAGCCCTCCCCCTGCTGTAAGGGGGATTAATATCATGGCTATAGCCAAAATTAGTGTTGTTCCTGCATATTTTCCACTGTTCTTTTTCATTAAAAGCACCATGTGTTCCGGAGCCCGCACATCAACCCTTTATTGAAAAGCGTTTTTGTGCCTGCTCCTGCCCTTCTTATTTTTTTAAAACTAACTTAACTTTACCTCTCTTGACTTTTTTACCCAAATGCATTAAAATGAGATGATACACAAGTATATCCGCTTTTTGAGTGGCTCGACTAATTATATGTCCCACTTTTGGGGGTTATGATAGTTTGAGGTAGAGACGCAGGCACAGCATCCACTTTTTTATATTAATGTTGGTGTGCGGGCTTGCGGTGCTGTCCAAATTTTAATTTGGCTAACAGCACCCATGCACAGCTGCCCCAAATCTTGATTTGGTCGGCAACCACTGCCTCTAACACATGGTGTTTATTATCTTTGACAAAGGAGATTGTATATATGGAGAACAACGCTTTAGTACACAGCACTCTTGAGGAGCTATGCAGCGAGTTCCGTGCAAACAATAAAATAGAGAGCTCCAACTATGAAAAATTTAATGTTAAAAGGGGACTTCGCAACAACGACGGCACAGGCGTCATGGCCGGATTAACCCTTATTTGTAACGTGCACGGCTTTCGTGTGGTTGACAACGAGCGCATTCCCGAGCACGGTGTGCTTAGCTACAGGGGCATGGACGTCCGTGAGCTTGTAGAGGGCTGCTCAAACGAGAACCGCTTTGGCTTTGAGGAGACTACCTATCTGCTTCTTTTTGGCAAGCTGCCCACCAAGCCGCAGCTGGAGGCCTTTTGTCAGGTGATTAACGAGTGCCGTGACCTGCCCGTTTATTTTACCGAGGATATGATAATCAAAGCACCCTCTCCCGATATTATGAACAAGATGGCCAGAAGTGTGCTTGCATTATATTCATATGACGATAAGCCCGACGATACCTCACTTGAAAATCTTATGAGGCAATCTATAATGCTTATTGCACAGCTCCCAACCATAATGACCTATGCCTATCAGGTTAAACGCAGGCATTACGAGAAGAAGAGCATGTACTTTCACCCCATTATAGAGGGGCATTCTACCGCCGAATCTATACTTAACGCCCTGCGCAGCGACAGGAGCTTTACAGACGAAGAGGCTAAGCTGCTTGACATATGCCTTGTGCTGCACGCAGAGCACGGCGGAGGCAACAACTCCTCCTTTGCCACACGTGTGCTCACCTCCTCGGGAACAGACACCTACTCCGCCATAGCCGCAGGTATAGGCTCGCTTAAAGGCCCCCGCCACGGCGGTGCTAACATCAAGGTGCAGGAGATGATGGGCTATATTCAAGAAAATGTTAAGGATTGGCATGACGAGGACGAGATAAAGCTCTGCCTTAAAAATATAGTCAACAAAGAGGGCGGCGACGGCTCAGGCCTTATTTATGGCATGGGTCACGCTGTTTATACCCTTTCAGACCCCCGTGCAATAATATTAAAGGAAAAGGCAAGAGGCCTTGCCGAAAAGCGTGGAATGCTGGACCGCTTTGAGCTTATCGAGCGTGTAGAAGCCCTTGCTCCTGCGGTTTTTGCCGAGGTTAAGGGCGACAAAAAAACCATAAGCGCAAATGTGGATATGTACTCCGGCTTAGTTTATGAGTCCCTGGGCATAACCCCCGACCTTTACACACCAATGTTTGCAATAAGCCGTATAGCAGGCTGGTGCGCCCATAGAATAGAGGAATACACCACAGGGGGCAGGATAATCCGCCCTGCATATAAATCCCTTGCACCTGCACAAAAATATAGCCCGCTGGAATTGCGCTGATACCTTGTTAATGCAATCATTGTCCCATTCCTCCGAAATTCGCAGGCACCAACGGGATGATGTGGACATCATCCCCTACGACTTTTAATCAAAATTTGCGCAGCAAATCCACCACAACTCTTCACTCTTCACTTTTCACTTTTCGCCTTTCACTCTTCACTTCAAAGGTGTGCAAGTGAATAAATAGAGGGTAACAATCGCCTCTGCAAGCTTAATAGATATATTTGAATGGAGAATACTAATGGAAGTTCTAAAGAAGATAAAATCAGGCATTAAAGTTAGGCACGCCTTTTTAATTGCTGCTGCGGCTGCTGTAGTGCTGTTTACAGTGCAGCTTTTTAAGCTGTTAAGCACAGCACCTGACTACTGGCTTAACGGGCTGTTCGGCGTTGTTTTTGCTGTTATAGCTATTGCTATAATATCCGCAAGTGCGCTGGCTCAGGATATAAACGTTAAAATCCAGAGCAAAAAAAGCCTGCTTGTGGCTATAGCCTTTGCCGCTGTCGGGCTTGCTCTTATTGCAGATGCCGTGGTCTATTTTTACGGCTACAGCCTTTTAGGTGAGCTTTATAAAACCGCAGAGCTAGCCAAAAACAGCTCAGTGACCACATTTACCTCTGTAAAGGAGTATCTTACAGTTACAAATAACGTCACTCTCAGCGACGATTTTATACAGCGCATTTACATGCTTGGCGGCGTAAAATCCCTGTGGTATGCAATAGTTGAGCTGCTTGCTGCTGCCAGCTTCCTCCTTGGAGCTTACGACCTTTACACAGGTAAAGGCTGGCTAAAAAAACATCCCATAGCCGCACTTGTCCCAACTATTTGGGTGTGTTTACGTATGGTATTATTCTTCATGTATTATACAACAATTGCAAGACTTTCAGAGAGCCTTTTGGATATACTCTTCATAAGTGCGCTTATGATATTCCTATTTGGCCTTGCAAGGCTTATCTCCGGCCACGAGAGCAGCAAAAAGGTGATAGTCTCCACTGTTTCCGGCGGCCTGCTTGCGGCCTTGATTACTGTGCTTGCAAGCTTTACCCGCTATATCCTGATAATTTTAGGCAAGCGTGATACCTTCCCTATACACGCCCTGCCAAGTGTGCTGGATTTGGTTATCTCAGTTGCCATAGTAATTTATCTGCTTGCGGTTATCCTGCCCCAGTGCAAGGCAGAGGCCTTGAGTGAAGCCGAATCCACAGTTGACGAGGAGGCCGAGGAAGCAGCCGAGGCGGTTGCGGAATGATTTTTTAATGCATAATTCATACTGCATAATGCATAATTATGGTTAATTCGTAATTAATGGTGAATTTGCTGCGCAAATTTTAATTAAAGGGTCGTAAGAGCGAATTGCGCCTTCAATATACGAATTACGAATTAAAACAGGGAGTGTCATATGAAATCCAAGCTTCAAAAATTTTATGAATCTATCAAGGGCAAGCGCATTGCCCTTTGCGGCATAGGGGTCAGCAATACGCCCCTTGCCCTTATGTTTGCCCAAAAGGGGGCACTTGTCACTGTTTGCGATAGGCGCAGCAAGGAGCAGCTGGGTCAAGTTGCCGAGGAGCTGGAGGCCAAGGGCATAGCCCTTAAGCTGGGCGAGAACTACCTCAAGGACATAGAGGCCGACATCATCTTCCGCACCCCCGGGATGCAATATTACCTCCCTGAGCTGTGTGAATACAGGCGCAGGGGCGTTGCAGTAACCTCTGAAATGGAGGTGTTTTTTGAGCTATGCCCCGCTAAAATAATTGCAGTAACCGGCTCAAACGGCAAAACTACCACCACAACCATTATCTCTGAGCTGCTTTTGGCCAAGGGCGAAAGGGTCTGGCTGGGCGGCAACATAGGCAGGGCTCTGCTCCCCCTTATTGAGGAGATGAGCGAAAACGACTTTGCTGTGGTGGAGCTCTCCTCCTTCCAGCTTATCTCTATGCGCACCAGCCCTGATATAGCCGTTGTTACCAATCTCTCCCCCAATCACCTTGATATGCACAAGGATATGAATGAATATATTGATTCAAAAAAGAATATCTTCTTGCACCAAAATGCATTTTCACGCACGGTGCTTAATTTGGATAACGAAATAACCGCAGGCTTTGCCGACGATGTGCGCGGCGATTTATTCACCTTTAGCCGCAAAAAAGAGCCTGAGCGGGGCGCATTTGCCGACGAAAAGGGCGATATTTACTTTAACACAGGCAAACAAAGGATATTCGTGCTAAGCTCTGATAATATTAAAATTCCTGGCAATCATAATGTTGAGAATTATCTGGCCGCAATATCTGCCACTTGGGGCTATGTCGGCATTGAGGATATACGCAAGGTAGCCGCTGATTTCGGCGGGGTCGAGCACAGAGCCGAGCTTGTCCGTGAGCTTAAGGGCGTGCGCTACTACAACGATTCTATAGCCACAACGCCCTCACGCACAATGCAGGGCACACTCTCACTTTATGAGGATAAGATTATTCTTATTGCAGGTGGCTATGATAAGAAGATACCCTTTGATTCCTTTGGCAATGCGCTTGCGCAAAAGGTAAAGCTGCTAATTCTTATGGGTGTAACTGCCGACAAGATTGAACAGTCTGTAAAATCTGCCGCTGATTATACTTTGGGTAGCCCTGAGATAATAAGAGTAAACAGCATGGCCGAGGCCGTGCAGGCGGCAAATAAGTACGCCGCAAAGGGCGATGTGGTCTCCCTCTCCCCTGCCTGTGCCAGCTTTGATATGTACCCCAATTTTGAGGCCAGAGGCAAGGATTTTAAACAGCTGGTTAATGGGCTGTAGTGCCTTGGCGAATGTAAAGGGGTTAGGCTTTATAAGACAGTAGGGGACGATGTCCACATCGTCCCGCTTCTTCGAAATTCGCAGGTATTTACGGTACGATGTGGACATCGTCCCCTACGAGCCTTTTAATTAAAATTTGCGTTAGCAAATTCCGCCCATACAGCAAAGCATATTACCCCGCCCTTGACCGAGCGGGGTCTTTGTTAATAATGCATGAAAGTTGAAAATTTCTGTTATCTCTTATCTAACACAAAAGGATGGTGTGAAAATAATGCAAAGTATATCCGAAACACTAAAAGCCCTTTCCAACCTCTCCAGCTTTCAAGGCGAGGAGGCTCTCGGCGGGGCTTTGGACGAGCTTAAAAGCCGCATTCCCGCAGGGTTTGAAGTGTCTGTGCAGGGGCGCAATCTTATTGCGCAAATCGGCAATCCCTCCGCCTCACAGCACATACTGCTGGACGCTCATTTAGATGAAATCAGCTTTACTGTAACACATATCGAGGCTTCCGGCTTCCTGCACATTGCGGGGGTCGGGGGCATAGACAGGCGCACACTTCTGGGCGCAGAGCTCACCGTTTGGGGCAAGCGGCCTATTAAAGGCATAGTGTGCTGTCAGCCGCCCCATCTTACCAAAGCGGAGGATTACGCCGTTCTTCCTAAGGTTGATGAGGTTTTTGTGGATATAGGCTACAGCTATGAGGAGGCCTGCGAGCTTGTCTCTGTGGGGGACAAGCTGAGCTATAGCATACAGGCCGCAGAGCTGCAAAACAACATTATAACAGGCAAAAGCCTTGATGATAGAGCAGGCTGCTGCGCCCTGCTCCGTGCGGCAGAGCTGCTGGCAGAGGAGCTACTCCCCGACCTGCGCTTAACTCTGCTGTTCAGCGGACAGGAGGAGACAGGGGAACAGGGTGCTACTACGGCCGCATTTGCGCTCTCTCCCACACAGGCTATAGCCGTTGATGTCTCCTTTGCCAAAAGCGAGGGCTGCCCGCCTGAAAAGTGCAGTGACCTGTGCGGAGGGCCTATATTAAGCATTGCGCCCGTGCTCTCAAAGGGCATTAACAGCACCCTAAAGGCTCTGGCCGAAAAGGCTGGAATAGTCTTACAGCTTGAGGTTTCAGCCGAGAGCTCAGGCTGCAACGCAGATGCTATCTCCCTTTCAAAATCAGGCATACCCTGCGCTGCGCTGTTTATCCCTCTGTGCTATATGCACACACCTGTTGAAACAGTTCACCCTGACGATATTGAGGCAACAGCCCGTCTGCTGGCTGATTATGTTCTAAAGGGAGGAAGCGAAAGTGCTTGAATTATTAAAGAATCTGTGCGTTCTGCGGGGCGTTTCGGGCAGTGAAGAGCCTGTAAGGAACTACATTTTAAGCCAAATTCAGGGGCACTGTGAGTACACAGTGGATTCTATAGGCAATATTCTGGCCTTTAAGCGTGGCAAAAAGGCCGCAAAGCACACCGTTATGCTATCCGCCCACATGGACGAGGTGGGCTTGATAGTCACCTCAATTACCGAAAAGGGCGGGCTGCGTTTTGCTCCTGTGGGCGGCATAGACCCCCGTGTGATATTCGGCCGCCGTGTGCTGGTTGGAGCTTCCGCAATCAAGGGAGTTATCGCCGCTAAGCCGCTGCATCTGCTAAGCTCAGATGAAAAGGGCACTGCGCCCTCTTCCGAGGCACTTACTATAGCTATAGGCGCATTCTCCCGCAGCGAGGCCTTGCGGCACGTCAGCTTAGGTGATACCGCCACCTTCGATACTCAAAGCGAGGAGCTTGGCAGCGGACTGCTTAAGGCCAAGGCTCTGGACGACAGAGCCGGCTGCGCCATTTTAATTGATATAATCAAGGGCGAGATAGCCTGTGACCTGCACTTTGCCTTTGTTGTTCAGGAGGAGATAGGCCTGCGTGGCGCAAAGTGCGCCGCATATAGCATCAATCCTGAGTTTGCGCTGGTTGCCGAGGCCACCACAGCCGCCGATATTCCCGAAGTGCCTGAGAGCAAGCGTGTGTGCAAGCTGGGAGGCGGAGCGGTAATCTCCTTTATGGATAGCCGCACTATCTATGACAAGGAGATGTACAAAGTGGCCTTTGAGCTGGGCAAAAAGCTTAACATCCCCCTACAGGCCAAGGAGGCCGTTGCAGGGGGCAACGACGCAGGAGCAATACACACCTCACGCAGCGGTGTGCGCACCTTGGCGGTTTCCCTGCCCTGCCGCTATCTGCACTCCCCCGCAAGCCTTATCTCCCTATCAGATTTAACCGCCGCAAGAGGGATTCTGGCGGCGTTAGGAGAGGATTTTGCTGAAGCAAAATAGTTGAAAATGAAAAATTGAAAGTTGAAAATTAATGTGATTTATTCAAACTATTTTATACACTAAGGGCTTATGTATTACCTCCGCTTGCTCCGTTTGCTCCCTTTTCTCCGGATAGATGCAATGCAGCAGAGGCTAATTGCATTTGCCCGCCGATTGAGCGGTATATTTGAAAACGGGAGGACGATTACATTACCATCGCCCCGTTGATGTGCGTCATTGCGAGCACGCAACTTTTATGACTTTAGGATTACTTGAGGCATCGCTGTAGCTTAGCTTTTCAGCTCTTCCCACCTAGTCTGTAGGCGAATACAATTCGCCCTGCGAATCCTTTAATCAAAATTTGCCGCAGCAAATCACCTTAATTTTCAACTTTCAACTTTCAATTTTCAACTTATAAATTACGATTGTGAAGTAAATATGATAAAACTAGTAACGCCCTCTCAAATAGACAGCTTCAAGTCCTTTTGCGGCTGCGACCCTTTTGGTTGTAAGCTCTATTCACTTATAACTGCCTATGGCACAGAGGAGCTCTTTGCTCAGTTTTGGCTGTGCTATGACGATGCAACCAGTGTAGTAACCGCTGCTCTTGGCAAGCTGGAGGGCACTCTTACCATCTGCGCCCCTCAGGGCATACCTGAGGATGTACATATATTTGCAAAGATGCTCGCCGATATTAACTGCATAGAATCCGGCGCAAGCGGGCTTTCTTCCCGCAGCGGCACTGTTATGCGGCTTAACTCATCCTGCCTTGAGTGCACCAAAGAGGTGCGCTTAAACAGCGGGATTTATGGTATTTATCAAATACTTAGCACCTGCGATGCTGCCTTTGCCCATGCCGCACTTGATGCGGTTTATGTGGATATACACAGGCGCATTCAATGCGGTGTGATGCAAACCTCCGTGCTTTATAAGGGCGAAAAGCCCTGTGCCTGCGCAGTTGCCTCACTTTCACAGGGGGCTGCGCTTATCTCCTCTGTGGCCTGTGTGCCTGAGGAGAGAGGGCAGGGCTTGGCCTCACAGGCGGTTGCGGCTCTGCTTAGCTCAATCGAGCGTGATAACATATATCTTTTTTGCAGGGATGAGCTTATCCCCTTTTATCAAAGGCTTGGTTTCACAAGCATAGGAGGTTACTTTGAAAATGAAGCAAGATTTTTTTGCCCTAAGCCCTGAGCTGGAGGCTCTCTCCGGCAAAGCGTTGGAGAAATGCGCCCCCGCCTTTGCTAAAATAGAGAAAATTACGGAATACAACCAGCAAAAGGTGCTGCAAGCCTTTATAGCAAACAAGGTGAGCGAGCGGCATTTACTTGGCTCTACAGGCTACGGCTACAACGATGAAGGCCGTAAAAAGCTGGACGCAGTGTTTGCTCAGGCCATGGGCGCAGAGGATGCACTAATACGCCACAGCTTTGCCTCCGGCACACACACCCTAATGGTGGCTCTGTTCGGCCTGCTGCGGCCAAAGGACGTTATGCTAAGCGTCACAGGCACTCCCTATGACACAATTCAGGGTGCTATTGGAATAAGCGGCAGCGGAGGCGGCACTCTGCTGGATTTTGGCATAGAGTACCGTCAGGTGGATTTAACCCAAGCGGGTTTAGTTGATTATGAGGCCATCTCAACCGCAATGAGCAAGGAGATTAAGCTGGTTTACATACAGCGTTCAAGGGGCTACACCCTGCGCCCCTCACTGAGTGTTGAGGAGATAGAAAAAATCGCCGAAAGGGTTAAGCAAATCAACCCTAAGGCTATAGTTATGGTCGATAACTGCTACGGGGAGTTTGTGCAGCGTGACGAGCCCTGCGCCCGTGGTGCGGACATAATAGCAGGCTCGCTGATTAAAAACCCCGGGGGCGGAATTGCACCCTCAGGGGGATACATAGCAGGCAAAGCGGAGCTTGTGGAGCTGTGCGCAAACCGCATGACCACAGCCGCCACAGGCCGTGAGGTAGGCTGCACTCTGGGGCACAGCCGTGAGCTGTATCTGGGGCTGTTTAATGCGCCCCACGCCGTGGGTGAGGCACTAAAAACAGCGGCATTTACCGCCGCTCTCTTTGCTGAGCTGGGCTATAAAGTAACGCCCGCTCCCCTAGAGGAGCGGGCGGATATAATACAAGCTGTGCTGCTTGAGGATGCTGAGTGCTTAAAGGCCTATTGCCGTGGTATTCAGAGCGGTTCGCCTGTAGATTCCTTTGTCACGCCCGAACCCTGGGACATGCCTGGCTATGATTCTCAGGTTATAATGGCAGCGGGAACATTTACGCTGGGTTCATCTATAGAGCTCTCAGCAGATGCCCCGCTGCGCCCTCCCTTTGCCGTGTGGCAGCAGGGCGGGGTTAATTTTCATGCTGCCAAGGCGGGGGTTTTAATGGCGGCACAGGGTGTTATTGCGAGGGGATAGGGTTTGTACTTAGCTTTCTATCTGCTCCCCCAATGTTCCAATAGCATACAGAGGCGAACTTCTTTTTGCGTACAATTTTTTCGGTTGCTCTGTCAATCGGCGATACGCCCCACGAACCGCCAGTATATGTGGATTTCCTGAACGCGGTGTCCGCTTGAATAATCGCTCTCGCCGACTTCAATACGGTCAATGAGTTCTTCCACATCGGCGCGGGTCAAATCCTCCAAATGAACATGTCTGCGGATTATCTCAGCCCATTTGGACACGCTGAGGATTTTTTCATCTATGGCGGTCAGTCTGCCGTTGGCTTCGTCAAACTGGGTCTGCCAACGCTGACGTTCCCGCTCGTTCTTGTTCATTAGGGTGATAAAGGCGGCTTCGGAGATAACGCCCGCAACCTTATCCTCGTAAAGGTCAGCCGTTATCTTCATCAAATCGGCAAGCCGTCCTTCAAGCCGCTTGACCTCTTTGCGTAAAAGGTTGTGCTGTTTGGTGTCGTCCACCGCCATGCGCTTTTTCACGGCTTCCAGCAAAGTGGTTTCATTCAGATGAATCGCATCGGCGTAGCTGCCCAATTCCCGCAATATCAGGCGTTTTAATGGAGCTTCGCCAATGGTGTGGTTGGAACAAAACACCCTGCCCGAAGAAGTGTACTTGTGGCAATGATACTGTGTTCCGTTGCGTTGATTGTTTCCCGCCTGGTCATAGTGGCTCGTAGAATGAGGGCTTAATGTTGCGCCACAGCCCATGCAGAACAGTTTGCTTTTGAATAGTGAGGCTTGTTTTTTCGGCTGTTTCTTGCCATTTTCAATCGCAATTTGTTCTATGGATTGAACCGCATCCCACACATCGCGCTCAATTAAAGGCTCGTGCGCGTTTTCATGGCGTATCCACTCAGATTCAGGTGTGTAGACGCGCTGGTTGCCTTTGCAAGAAACAACGGGCTTTTTGTTGTTGACAATCGTGCCGATATAAACTTCTAACCGCAGAACCTGCCGTACTGTCGTTAAAGACCAAAGCTGCGGCTTGTCAATTTCTTTTCCAGCACGAACAGCCCAATAATCGTTAGCAGTTTTGATGCCTTCCGTATTCAGCGTTCGGGCAATCACATTGTAACTCAATCCGTCAGCCCGTAAAGCGAAAATGCGTCGGATAATGTCAGCCACTTCGGGATTTGGAATAAGAAGATGTTTGTTGTCCGCGCTTCTGAGATAGCCGTAAGGCGGTCTGCCTGTTATTAACCCATGCCTTTGGGCTTTCCCGCGAAACACCGACTTGATTTTGCAACTCAAATCCCGCAGATAATAGTCATTCATCAATGACCGAAAGTGCATGATGTCATTGTCCTCTTTTGAGGTGTCGATTTCGTCCAGCAGGGCGATGAAGCGGCAGCCCCAAGTCGGAAACAGCATATCGGTATATCGTCCGACTTCAATGCTGTCACGCCCGAAACGAGAAAGGTCTTTGCAGAGAATGAGGTCGATAACGCCGCTTTTCGCGTCCTCAATCATTTCCTTTACACCAGGGCGGTTGAAATTGCGCCCGGAGTAGCCATCGTCACAATAAATTTTCGTCACAAGCCAGCCCTGCAATCGGGCGAACTGAGAAAGCAAAGTCCTCTGATTTTCGATGCTGTTTGATTCGTCGCCGCTCTTGCGGTTCTTCTTTTGTGTGTTGCTGGCATCGTCCACGCTCAGACGGCAGTAAATGCCCGCGTTATACATTCGTGACATCACGCCGCCTCCTTGTACGCTTTTACCGCTTCATCCACATCGCCGACATAGCGGTAAATCACCTTAATATCGCAAAACGCCGCGCCGTCAATCTTTTGTGGTTCGCCAACCTCAATGTGTTCGATAAGCTCAATCAGAATAGCCTCGTCCACCGCTTCAATCGACGTGTATTTTTTGATATGTGCAATCCACAGCGCGGTGTCATCCTTGCCCTGCCGTCCTTTGCGGATTTTATCTTCCAAAACGGGGATTTGTACAGTAAGCTCTGTCTGCTGGTTCTCGTATTTCTTCATCAGCGTGGCAAATACCGTTTCGGGGACTGTGCCTTTGATTCTGTCCTCGTAGAGGTTCATCATCAGCCGTTCCACTTCGGGCAAGCGAGTCAGAGCGGTGTGCAATTCCTTTTCAAAGACCGCCATACGGCTGTCGCTCTCGCAGGTTTTCAGCTTGATAATTTGCCGCGCTATCTCGCTTTCGTTTAAGGACACCGCAACCGCCTTTTCACGAATATCCGCAAGCACCAGCGCAAGCAGAGCTTCCTCGCGGATGCTGTGTGGGGTGCAGGAGGTGATGCCTGATTTGCGGTAGCTCCCGCAGTCGATATAGGTGTAGAGGCGGGTTTTGCCGTTTTTTTTCTGTTTGTTGCGGCGAATGTGCATTTTCGCCCCGCAGTCCATACAGCACACAAGCCCAGTCAGAACGCTCGGCTGATATTCCTCGCACTCGTGCTTGATATAGCGTTCCTTATCAAGCGCAACACACAAATCCCATATCTCGCGGGTGATTATTGCCTCATGCGTTCCCTCAATCCGTATCCATTCTTCTTTTGGCTTGTGTTGCAGTTTCTTGTTTTTGTAGGACAGGGTTTGCGATTTGCCGTTCACCATGTTGCCGATATAGACCTCGTTGCGGATGATTTGCCTTACACAACTGCCGCTCCAAGCGTGGTTACAGCGGTTGGGGTTTGGCTTGCCCAGTCTGGCGTAGTGAATATCCAGCGGTATCGGCACTCCCTCAGCGTTGAGCGCGAGGGCGATTTGGTGGTAGCCCATGCCCGTGCTACGCAGGGTGAATATCCTGCGGACGATAGGGGCGGTTTCTTCGTCAACAACAAGGCGGTTTTTGTCCTGCGGGTTCTTCTTGTAGCCCAGCGGCGCGATTGCCGCCAGATATTTGCCCTGCTCGGCATATGCCTTTTTCACAGCGCGGACTTTTTTGCTGGTGTCGCGGCTGTGAAATTCGTTGAATAGGTTCAAAAAGCCCATCATATCGTTGTTGGCGGTCTGTAAACTGGTGTCTACGCCATTACCCAGCGCAATGAAGCGGCATCCGATTTGCGGGAACAGGTAATCGGTGTACTGTCCGACCTCAATATAATTGCGCCCGAACCGCGATAAATCCTTGACCACGATAATATCAATGCGCCCCGCCTTTGCATCCTCAAGCATCCGCTTAACGGCTGGGCGGTCGAAGTTTACGCCAGAATAACCATCGTCACAATAGACCTCAACCTCGTTCCAGCCTTGCTCCGCAACATATTTTTGCAGAAGTTGTTTTTGATTTTCGATACTGACCGATTCGCCGAACCGCTCGTCATCGTTTGAAAGTCGGCAATAAATGCCAGCATTTCGATTTTGTTCAAGTCCCATTCGCTTGTCCTCCTTGTGGATTCAATTTATATGTAGGCGGTGTATCGCACCGCCTGTAATAATTGTATGGATTTACAACCCCGACCGCAAAGGTGCGAAATTTTGATTTGCACACTTGACTACACAGCAGGACAAAGCGTACCAGTCTGGATGTCTGCCATTGCCTTGCGAATGGCAAGCTGTTCAAGGGTCTTGCCCAAATCCTTCTCACCCAAGAACACGCTGGTCACGCGGTATGTGGTTCTCCCGATTTTGACCTCTTTATAGGTGGTCGTGGGGTCATTGCTTCTCGTTTGTTCCATAATCAATCCTCCGCTATTCTCAAAAATTGAATTATCGCTCTGGTTCCTCATGATTTCGGCCTAAAAAAGCGGCGGGGATGTCTCCCGCCGCTTTTTCGTGCGATTTATTCAGCGTGTCAATTCCTGCGCCATTCATTTTTAAGATATTCATAAATCCATGCGCCTGCATCCAGTCACGGCTGATTCGCCCTATGTCGGCGGTAATCACCTTGCCAATTTTTCCGCTTTCAATATCCTCTCGTAGTTTCCGAAAAGCGGGGCGATTCATGTTCAATCCGCTGTAACCATAATCCTCATATACCTCAACATCGGGAATCCCTTGCTGCTTGGCGTATTGCATCAGCCGCTCTTTTTGCTCGGATTCTTCAAGCTGTGTTGGACTGGCAACACGGATGTAGAGGGCAGTTGCTTTTGGCGTTTTATCCTCATTCATCGTGATTTTCCTCCTTTGCTGCCGTCCAAACCGTGACTTTGCGCCCAGTCTTATTGCAGATTTTCTTACCGACTGCAGCTACCAGCCCCGTATCGGCAAGCTCAGTCAGGCGCGGGGCGGCGAAGTTGCGCTCATCTGTGGGGGTAATGCCGCGCCTGTGAAGTTCGTCGGCAGTTTCCTGTGCGGTCAAATCACCACACTCTTGTAAAATCTGTAACACGTTTTTTTGTCGCTCTGTGAGCGTTGGCAATATTGCTTGATAGCTCTCACGGCGATTTTCTTCTGTTATGCTCATCGCTTCGTCCTCCTTTGGATGTTGTAGTCCCAACCTTGTTTGCACCCACAAAAGGTGCATGTTTCCTTGATTTTCTGGTTCGTGTTTGATCGCCGAATGATATGCTCTGGCGAATTGTAAAACTGTGCGGCACAGCGGGCACACAGGGTAAGCAACATAATGTCGCTGTACTTCTTTTTAGCTTTTTTCATGTTCAATCCCCACGCTAACTGATAAACAGCGAGCAATTTTTGTCATTGTGATTTCATCCAATGTCCCGATATAGGTTTGCAGACGGCATTTGTCGATGGTGCGGATTTGCTCACAGAGTACCACAGACGGGATGCTCAAACCGCGCAAAGCTGGGAGCATATAGTGGGTAGGTAGCCGCTTTTTGGGTTTGCTTGTGATGGCGGCGATGACGGTGGTCGGGCTGTGACGGTTGCCGCGGTCATTTTGCAAAATGAGTACGGGACGAAAGCCGCTCTGCTCACAACCCACTGCGTTGGGGGATAAATCGGCGAAATACATCTCGCCGCGTCTTACTTCTAATTCCATACCTGAACCTCCTGTGGTTTGTATGTAGACCTGGCGGTCGGGTTTTGGGAAAGTGGGAGGCTCTTTAGAAACCTCATTTTTCTTTTCCCGACCGCTTCGGTCTATCTGAAAAGCGCGATATTTGTCCTCAACACCCCTCGCGCTTAGTAGGGAATCGTCAAACGGCGGTTGGTTAAACCGCGCCACGGGAGTTCCACCCAAGGGCATTCTTGTGCCGCATCGACACCCATTGCCTGCGACGGCTCACGAGTGGAAAACTCGCTTCAACGCTCGGACTGTGGCTGTGCCGGAGTATCACCTTCGTCCCCGTCGTCGCCTCCGCAGATTACCGCTCCGCGTTTGTCGGTCGAGGGGATTTGACCCTCTCCGGCTGGCTCTTGGGATAGAAGAATGTGTTTGACGACTGATTTATTCAATTGTGGGAGGGTCAGCGGTTCAAAAGCGAACTGCTGCCTTCGAGAGGCTTCCAACCCTCTCACTACTCTATTGCTGAATCGAAACACCCTTTGTCCCACTCAGCCGTCAAAAAAGTTTTTCAACTTCGCCAAAACCGCCTGTTGTCTGCGATTTACGGTGGATTTCGGAATGCCTGTCATTTCCTCATAACCACGGACAGTCCCTGGATTCGCGGAAAGATACAGGTACTCAATCATCTGCCGCTCGTCCTCACTTAGCCGTGACAAGGCAGTACGCAGCAGTTCAGGCTCCTGCGAACGGATGAAGTCCTGCTCTATGTCGAGAGATGTATCAACCAGCAATTCCTCGCCGAAAGTGCCGTCCTCGCCCTCCAGCGCATGGTAAGAAACAACAGATGTGTCCTTAGCAACGCTACGAAGATAAGCGCGATGATTTTTCTCCCGCTTCCACTCGGCATAGACGGTTTCGCTTGCTTCCATGACAACCGCGCCGTCCGCGCCGTCGAGTTCGCTGCTGTCCAGCTTGATAAAGTGTCGCTTGGGGCTATCCACAGCGCGTACAAGGGCAAGAAACTCTTGCCCGCTGATTTCCTGCCAGTCGGGATTCTTCCCGCCGCAGGCTGGGTCTTTCCAGACCAAATAAGTAGTTTTCATAGTTACCTCCGAAAATTTGAATCTTTGAATGTGGAATCCAAAAACCAATCTCGGAGGACCGCGCGGCAAATAGTTGTTGAACATAAAAAGACCCTTCCGCTTTTTCAGCGAAAGGGTCAAAAAAAGAACCTTATAGCAAGCTGAAAAAGCTTACTGTAAGGCTCCGACCGCAAAACCCCTCTACCTCTGATGGAGAGGGTTAATCCCGATTTCACAAGCCGGGTGGATGGTGCGCTTGACGAGTAATGTTAAAAATATTTTATTGTGGATTCTACATGGCGATTTTCACGCCTGCGGCTCTACCGCATTTAGGGCATTTGTGGACTTGAACGCCGTATGCGTTGGCGATTTCGGCTTCATTTGTGTAAATGTTTATCTTTCGCAAGTCTGTACACGGCGGTACTCGTGTGATTACGCCCTTTGAGCAATGGGGGCATTTCACACTTATCAATCGCGTTGTTTGCAATGCTGTCTTGGGCATAATCTAACCTCGTTTCTATATCTTGTATTATAGTTCCGCTAAAACGGAACATTTTGGGTAAAAAAAGCCGTGATTAGGCTTTTAGGACGTTAAGCCAAGTTCTTGCAGACGAATCCGCATAGACTGCTGTGACACGCGGAACAAGTTGGCAAGAGCGGCGACTTTATCACCCATTGCGCGGTAATATGCTTTCTTTACAACACCTTTGGGCATCAGCAAGCAACAGCCAAAATAATCTGCCTGCCATTCTGCGCTGGAATCTTCCTCAGAGGTCAATTCCACATCGCCAGACTTCGCCGCTTCCAAATCCTCTGCAAGATAAAATTCTCTGTGTCGGACATAATGCCCTAACTCATGGGCGCAAGTGTAGCGTGAACGCCCGTCCATCTTCTTGTCAAAAAGATGCGCATCAAGAATAACTGTATTGCCTTTCACTTCGATTAACTCATACTGTTTGTATTCTTCATCGTAAATGGGAACGAGTGCGCTGTTAAACACCGTAAGCCCCAGCACTCGCCCGTCATTGCGGATATACTGGTACTCAAAGTTCAGTCCATACACATCCTCCATAATTTCCATGATGGGGATAGGCTGCGGCGCGTCAAGCAAATCTGGGTTATACGCCATTAGAATCTGCCTTGCTTTTGCTTCCAAAGCCGCTTTGGAACACCGATAAATCATAGCCATTAATAGCCTCCCTGTCCTTTACGCTTTTTTAATTTATTGATAAAATCCTGCCATTCCTTGTCGGTTGCGCCTGTTTCCTTCGCCGTTCGCAGGGCAACCCTTGCCAATTCGTTTTTGGCGATGTATTCAGGTAAATCCTGTGGCACGGAGGGTATCGCCTTTGATTTTGCCGCTAACTCAAACAACAAGGTCTGTTCCTCGTGGTCTAACCTCAATACCTCTATCATCTTTCTCAACATATCTTCTTTTGGGGCGGGACGGCGGTCATTCTCCAAATTGCTGAGATGCACTGGTGACATTTCCAACAACTCCGTCAGCCGCCGAAGCGAAATGCCTTTTTCTTTTCGTTTTTCTCGGACAAATGCCCCGAATGTTATTTCTTCCATATCCAACACCTTTCCTCTTCTGGTTGTTCCTGTTTCACGGAACATTTATAGTATAGCACATTTGTTCTCAGATTGCAATAGGTAAATCATAACAAAAAAGATGTGGTCGATTTGACTACATCGAAGATTTTACATTTTTGCATCATTTGTCTGTGTGTTTGCTGGCTCGGACCGATAGAATCCTCTCCCATTGATTTATCCTTCAGTAATGACTTTCAATGGATCCAAATACCGATTATACAAAAAATTACGGAACAGCAAAACTTAAAAGTATCGCGGGATTCAAGTCCCGCGATACTTTCGCGCTCAGCTAAATACTTTTGCCGTTCAAAAGTCAAAAGTCAATAGACATGAGAAAGGGTTCTGCTCTGAGATTTGAACCCAAGGTCAAACCAAGACGTATTGATGCCAGCTTTGATTGTATATTGTCCATTGGCTTTTTGTCCATTTGGATATGCACTGTTCCAAGTGGACATATCCGTGAAGTAATTCGGCCAATTGGCACTATATTCAAACCATTTGTTGGTCACGTTGCCAGATGTTGACGTGCTGTTACCTTCAGA
>JAISYX010000107.1 GCA_031269595.1 Oscillospiraceae bacterium | reverse complement strand
AGTTTAACCGTTCGATAAATTTTATTGTACAAGAGACAATGCAACAAGCGAGCCACTAAAAAACAGAAGTAATTAATAAAATCCCTAGAATTTTAACGAATCAGATGCTATAATAAGTTTAGACGGTCGATAGCACATTGATAGCAAAAAATCAGCAAACGAGGTATAATGGAGAAAATCGGGATACCAAACATATCAAAAGGCGTCATTTACTAAACCATATTGTTTAGTAAATGAATTGGTTTAACGAGTGGGAGTAATGCAGAAAATATCGCAAACCATTGAAAACACTGGGTTTTCACTTCTAAGATATTGGACAAAATCAATAAAATTTTCAATTAAGGAGGCTACATAATGGCAGATATAAAACTTTTTTCATTAACCAATGGGGTAAGCGAATTGCCTTCTACCTCTGTTACTCTTGAAAAAGAACTGCAAACGGTCATTGAGCAGAACATGCCCACCTTTTTCGGTGTTACATTCTTAAAAAGCGAATATTCAATAACAAACGGCAGAATTGACAGCTTGGGACTTGACGAAAATTATAGTCCTGTCATATTTGAATATAAACGTTCTACTAACGAGAATGTTATCAATCAAGGCCTATTTTATCTTGATTGGCTTCTTGACCATAAGGCAGATTTTAAGCTGCTTGTTATGGATACGTTGGGTCTTGAGACTGCAAATAAAATTGATTGGAGTCTACCATGTGTTATCTGTATTGCAAGTGATTTTACAAAATTTGACGAACACGCTGTAAATCAAATGCAACGCAATATAAAACTTGTTAAATATAAAAAGTTTGGTACAGGCCTTATTTTATTTGAACACCTCAATGCTCCCAAAGTGAAACCAATTATAGAAACCACTACCACAACCCCGAACGCAAGCCGTAGCGGAATACAAAAAACTTTTATTCAACAATTTGAAACCTCCAGCAAACAACTTCAAAATGTGTATTTATCAATCCAAGATTATATTTTATCTTTAGGAGATGATATAACAGAAAATCAACTTAAATATTATGTTGCTTTCAAAAAGATAAAAAATATTGCTTGTGTAGAAATTTATCAAAGTAAAATACTTATGCATTTATCCATTGACCCGCAAAGTGTAACTCTTCAAAAGGATTTTACAAAAGATATGACCAATACAGGGCATTATGGTACAGGCAATTTGCAAATAATTATTAAGAATATCGAGGACTTTGAAAAAGCTAAATTGCTAACTGACAGAGCCTACAATGAAGGATAAGATACGAGCATAAATAAAAGGTGGTCAATTGACAAAACAGCCAAATTTTACATGTAAAATTTGGCTGTTTTAATAATTCAATTTTTTATTTTACAATAATATTAAATATTCTGACCTTAACTATACATTTTCAACAATCCCATCAGCCTTCAACCGCAGCCAATAAAATTCTTGCAGCCATTCAGGTTGATGTTCTATTTCAGAAATCAACCTTTGCAGCTTTCTTTTTCCAACACGTTTGTCCAAAATGGCAAAAAGACGCACCACAGGGTTTTGCGACTGCAAGCTCTCCTCAATGCTGCTGTTTTGATAAATGTGAAATGCCTTATAAAGTGAAAACTCTGTAAGCCCGCCCTTATTTAATGCACCAAGCTCCATTTCCTCGCCGAATTCACGATAGCTTGACGGTCTGCCTTTGGCCTCGTCTATCTCTATCCATGCTTCATCCCGCTTTATATTCCAATCATAAAAATTGGACTTGAATATTTCTTTGTTGTCAAGGCGAATTGCTATTCGAGCTTCTTGGTCATGTGATTTTCTGTAACGGGTAACAAAATACTGCACCCTGCCTTTTAGGGAATCGCAAATATTTTCCTGCTCTAATATTTTTCGCATTGCACTCCATGAAAGACTCATTACTCGTGCTCCTGAAACTCATGAGATTTTAGCCTAACACCCTCAAATTTAAACTTCCCCGCTCAAACAATAGGGATTTTATATTAACTATTCTGTTTATCCATTTCAGCCCTAAGCAGCTTCCCAGCTTTTATTGTCTTGAAATAATTAATAATCGCAAACCCTGTGCCTTTATCAATAAAGATACGGGGAACTGAAAGAAATATGGTATCGAACCCACTAACCAACTTAACCATAGTACCCAACCCGCCGGTAAGCTTGATAAAATCAACATACTTAATTTCATCTAACAGAATCTTTTCTTCTCCGTTTTCTATGGCCATTGGCTGAGTATTCTCAATTAATATTCCTTTTTTCACAATGGTTTCTGAACCGATTGTGTCTCCTATATGATATACAATTTTCACAGTCTCCCCCTCAACCTACGACTTAACCTTACTCTCCATTTTAGCCAGCAGCAGCGAAAGAGCCAAGCCCACAACCAAGGCCAGCAAGCCCAAAGGCAAGGAATTACCGTGGGGATACTCCGCCGGCTTGAAAGGAATTATTACTACCGCAGAGGAGATAACCACGCCAAGGGTTATGTGATACATAATGCCATGGTATTTTTGAAACAGCCAGTGCACGCCCTTAGAGCACACCACCAGTGTCAGTATAACACCCAGTGCAAATGGGATTAAACCCAATAGATTCTGAAGAGCCAAAATGTTGTTCATATCGCTGTAAAGACCAAGGAAAATAAGGAAGGAGGAGGGGCTCATGCCTGGGAGTATAGCTCCCAAGGAGGTCATAACTCCCTCAAAAATACGCCAGCCAAAGTTTGCTTCTATCAGGCTAACCTCTGCATGGTCTTCCGCCAGCTTGACAAAGAAAAGTATACCGAATGAAACTGCAACTGAAAGCCCCAACGCCACCCAATGGCGGGTTTTGCGGCCCTTCTCCCCTGCCTCTCTAAACAGCATGGGAAAGGTTCCAATAATAGCTCCTACAAAGAAGAGGATTAAAATTGGCTTTAAATCGGCATCATCAAAGAGCTTTTTAAGGGTAAGAGCGCTTAAAACCGTGCCGAATCCCCAACCTACACCCACAGGTGTAAAGAACAAAACATTCTTAATAAAGTTCTTTTTGGGGTGTGCCAAAAAGCCCATCATTTTGTCGTACATGCCAAATACTATTGTCAGCATACCGCCCGAAATCCCTGGGATAACAAAGCCCAATGCTATAACTGCGCCCTGAAAAAAGCGGATAATCCATTTGCGTACGCTGTCCTTTTCTTCCTGCGGTATCAGTGCCTGTCCATTTTCAAGAATCTCTGCGCCTGCTAAATCTTTTGATTCAGGTGATTTTAAGTTAGAGCTCATAGATGTCCTCCGCATATGTAAATTTTAAAAATTCCCGCTAATATCAAATTTATTCCTCAATTTTGCCGCAGCATATTTTAATTAATCAAGGTAAATATGCCCTAATAAAAAAACTGCAATTTAAAATTCATTATTTGAAAGAATCTTCTAATAATATTTATACAGTATTTCAGGCAAAAAAGCAATGAATTTTCTTTGAATAGTTAAAATAATGAAAAAATCGCCATAATATCACTTTGCCAAAGTTTTAACATGCTGTGAATTTTGCTAAAAATCAGGTCAAAAGATTGACTTATATGCTAAATTTGATGTAGAATTATATGTAATTACCTAAAACGCTTTAGGCACGGGCTTGCCCCATTCCCGTGCAGGAGGAGAATACATGATATCAAAGTACAGCGTGAAGCGTCCCTTTACCATTTTGGTTACAGTTATATTGATTGTGATACTTGGGGGAGTTTCATTTTTCAATTTAACTGAGGATCTGCTGCCTAACGTTAAAATGCCCTATGTGGCCGTAATGACTAACTGCGCAGGCTCCAGCCCTGAGGAGATAGAAGCAAAGGTTACAAAGCCAATAGAGCTTGCTATGGCCTCTATGGCCAAGGTTGAAGAGGTTAAGTCCACAACCAGAGAGAATTCTTCTATTGTTGTGCTGCACTTTGCTCAGTTTACCAACTTAGATTCGGCTACCCTTGAAATAAGGGAAAAGCTTGATTTGCTGCGAGAAAATTGGGATGAATCCGTTTACACTCCCGTTATAACCAAGCTAGACCCAAACACCCTGCCTGTTATGGTAACAGCCGTTAACACCGAGGGGCTAACTGTGCGTGAGGCCTCTGAGCTTTTAACGGACAAGGTTATACCCAAGCTAAAAAACGTGGAGGGCGTGGCCACTGTTGAGCCTATAGGGCTTATTGAAGAGCAGCTTAACATTGTTATAAATCAAGAAAAAATAGATTCAACCAACACCAAGCTGGTTGAGCAAATACAAACCCAGTTTATAGACGCAGAGGAGAAAATAGCCGCTGCAAAAAAGGAGCTGGAAGAAAATTTAGGCAAAATCCAAGAGGATAAAGCCCAGCAAACCCAGCAGGATAACACCGCCGAGGGCTCTATTAAGGCTGCAAAGGAAAAGCTTGCCCAGTCTGAAAAGACCATTGCCGAATCTGAAAAGGCCATTGCCGAGGCAGATTTAAAAATAGCCGAGACCGAAGCAAACATAGACAAAAGAGAGGTTGGCCTTAACTCTACTCTAAGCCAGCTACAAGCCTCAATAAAGATACTTGAGGATAAGGGCGAGGCAATGGACGAAACTGACAAAGCAGCTCTTGAGGGCTTTAAAAAGCAGCTGGAGCAGGTTAAAACAAATTTAGAGGGTATCGCCAAGGAAAAGCAAACTCTGGCCGCACAAAAGCAGGATTTAGCCAAAAAGAAAACCCTGCTTACAAGCAGCAAGGCAGACTATGAAAAGGCTCTTTCTGCATTGGAGATTCAAGAGACACAGCTGCAAAACGGGCAAGAAATCTTTATGTCTCAGTTTGATACTGCTTATGAGCAGCTAATGGCTACTCAGGAACAGCTGGACGAGCAGCTAAAGGATTTAAACAACGCCAAGGAAGAGGTTATAAAGGAATCTGATGTCAACGCAATTATAAAGGCGGACATGCTCAAGGCTCTGTTGCAAGCCGAAAACTTCTCTATGCCCGCAGGGCATTTAAGCGGCAGCGAGGGCGTGGATTATCTTGTGCGAGTGGGCGAAAAGTTCCTTAGCCTCTCACAGCTTGAGGATTTGCTGCTATATGACACAGGGCTGGACGGCGTAGACCCTGTAACTCTTGTTGATGTAGCCGATGTTGTAATAACAGACAACTCCGAGAGCACATATTCAAATTTAAATAACATAGGTGTAGTATTCCTTAAAATTCAAAAGCAATCAGGCTTTTCCTCTGCAGAGGTTACAAAAAAGCTTCAAAAAGCCGGCGCAACTATACTGGATAACTACCAAACAGAGCTAATGCCCCTGCTTGACCAGGGCGAATATATACACAATATATCCCTCTCAATGGTAATCAATTTGGCTATAGGCTTTTTGCTGGCACTTATTATAATAGCTCTGTTGCTCATGGATCTGCGGCCCTCTATAGTGCTGCTGTTTACTGTGCCCGTCTGCCTTGCCTTTGCCATTGGAATTATGTATTTAACGCAGGTTACAGTCAACCTGCTCTCGCTTGCGGGGCTTGCCTTGGGTATGGGTATGGTGGCTCAGCACTCTATAATAGCTATAGAGAATATCTACCGCCTGCGCCGTGAGGGTCAGGACGTTAAAACATCCGCAGCAGCGGGAGTTAACGAGATAGTAGGCTCTGTGCTAACCTCCTCTATTACACTAATTTGCCTGTTCCTGCCCATAATATTTATTAACGGAGTTACCCGCCGCCTGCTTCTGGATGTGGGCTTTACTGTGTTATATTCAATTTTAGCGGGCTTGTTAATGACCCTAACCTTCATACCCATGATGAGCTCCGGCATTTTTAAAAAGATAAACCGCCGGCCGGTAAAGCTCTTTGACCGCATTTCAGCGGGCTATGCCAAGGTGCTGGGCACTATGCTTAAGTATAAGGCATTGGTTATAATCTTTACTCTGGTTCTGCTTATAGGCAGCGGCTTTGTGGCAATGTTTATGGGCACCTCCTTTATACCCGAGGCCAACAGCAGCCAGCTCTCTTTAACCGTTAGAATGCCTGAGGGCACTACCCTTGAGGATTCCATGAACATGGCCTCAACCATAACAGGTATGCTGGAGGGCATAGAAGAGGTAGAGAATGTAGGCTCAATGATTTCTCCTGGCTCAGAGGCACAAATTGTAAGTGCCTCCAAGCGTGATATAAGCATGTATGTAACCCTTGCAGGTGATAAAAAGCGCAGCAGCAAAACTATTTCTCAAGAAATCACCAACATAACCAAGGATTTAGACTGCAATGTAGAGGTTAGCTCCTCCAATATGGATCTCTCCGCACTGGGCGGCAAGGGCTTAACTGTAAGAATAACAGGCTATGAGCTGGAGGATTTGCAGTTTATAGCAAAGAACGTGGCCAATCTGCTTAGAGAGACAGAGGGCACAAGAAACGTATTTGACGGCATAGAAAATCCTGTGCCTGAAATTCAGGTTAATGTTAAAAAGGACGAGGCCAGGCAGCACGGGCTCACAGTTGCGCAGGTTTACGACGAGATTAACAAGGTTATAGCCGCTCCCCGTGCCGTTACCGTTATCACAATAGATTCAAAGGATTACCCCGTTCTGGTTATAGACAGCAAAACCCAATCCTTAAAGCCCAGCGATATTTTAGAGCTTTCAATCAAGGTGGAAAAGGACGGAGATGTTAAAAATGTCCCTATAAGGGATATAGCCGAGATAACCGAGCAGCAGAGCCTCTCCAGCATATACCGCTACAACAGCACAAGAGCCCTTGAGGTAACCGCTGAGGTTGAGGACGGCTACAACATAGGCAAGGTTAGCCGTGCCGCTCAAAAGGTCTTAGATGCCTATAAAGTGCCGGCAGGCTACCATGTGGTTATAGCCGGAGAAAACGAGAGCATTAACGGCTCACTTAAGGATTTGCTGTTTATAATGCTGCTGGCTTTGCTTATAGCATATCTTATCATGGTGGCAAAGCTGCAATCGCTGTTTAAGCCCTTAATATTGGTATTTGCCGTTCCTATAGCCTGCTCAGGCGGCCTGCTGGCTCTGTTTGCAACAGGCAAGGATATAAGCACCATGGCTATGGTGGGCTTCCTGCTTGTTATAGGCACAGTATTTAACAGCGGAAGCGTGATTATAGACGCCATAGACAAGCTGAAGAACGAGGGCAAAACAAAGCGTGCCGCCGTGCTGGAGGCCTCCGCTGTGCGTTTGCGCCCCTCTCTTGCGGCAGGACTTGCCATTATCTTCGCTCTGTTGCCCCTTGCTATAGGTTTAGGCAAGGGTGCAGATGTAATACAGCCCATGGCTATTGCAGCTGTAGGCGGCATGCTGTACACCATACTGCTGCTTATCTTCCTTGTGCCTGTGATGTACGATTTATTCGTGCGCACAAAGCGCAGCAAGGAGGCCATTGAGGAGGAGAGAGTCTCTGATGTGGCCACAAACGAGGAGCTTGCCGTGCAATGGGATAAGAAAAAGGCCATGTCCTTCCTGTTCAATCCCATGGACGTAGAGAACGAGCCTGAGGCCGAGCCTGAGAGGGTTAAGCTTGACGCAGGAATGCTAAGCGGTCAGGTGTGGCAGGAGCCTGCCTTCTCTGCCCGTGAGCTGGAGCACAACACCTCTGCATTTGCGCCGCCGTCTGCGCCTGAGCCTGTTGTCCCTGCACCTCCGGTTGCTCCGGTTGCTCCGCAATCCCCTATTTCTCAGCCTCTTGCTTTTAATGTAATACTTCCACCTCTCTCTGATTTTGAGGATACTATAGAAATCACAGACGATTTTGCAGGCTTTGAAAACACCATAGAATTAGTAGACGAACCACCGGTTATAGCCGAATTTGACAATGGCGGCTTCCCCCTCCCTGGGCACGCTCCTGCGCCGGAAATCAGCTTTGACACAACAGAGCTGCCCTCACTTTCAGAGCTTATGGCAGAGCCTGAGACGCAAGAATCAGCCCCTCCTTTTCCACAGCTTGAAGAGGAAACGGAAGAGCCTACAGCTGAAATCATTGTTCCGGAGATTACCGCTGAAATCACAGCCCCAGAGCCTGAACCTATAATCGAAGCTCCCGCCCCCGCTCCTGAGCCTGCGGCTGAAGAGCCTGTCACCTTAGAGTTCCCCCTTGTAGAAAATGGTTTTGACGTAAATCCATTTGATAATGACTTTGCCTCTGCACCTATTCCTGAGGCTGAGTCTGTAATCCCTGAGGCTGAGCCTCTCCCCGAACTCAGCATTTCCGAGCCGCCTGTTATTGAGGATGCCTACTCCATTAACCCCTTTGCATCTGTAGGCTCTGCAACAGCCGAGGAGCTGCTGCGGGCTATTGAAATCCCCGTTGCAGCAACAACCCCTGCTCCCCCTGCTGAGAGTGCTGCGCCCCCCTTGTACAGCTGGGAATCAATAGACTTAGAGGCCGCCATGCACGAGCCTCTCCCCGAGCGTGTTGGTTTAACCGTCTCACTTAACAACGAGGTGTTCGAGCGTCATGACGCACCCAAAAAGCCCGAGCGCAAAAATGGCAGGAATGAAAATAATCGGGTTGCTTTAACAGAGGTGCTCTCGGAGCAGGATTTTGAACAGATTAACAGCGGCAATAAAAAGCGCAGACACCGCAGAGATAAGAAAAAGGGCAAGGGTAAAGCTTGAAAAAGAACCGAGAAATGACGCAGGAAGCCGGCAAAATGTTTTTCATAATGTTTTGTGTGCGGGCTTGCGGTGCTGTCCAAATTTTAATTTGGCTAACAGCACCCATGCACAGTTGCCCAAAATTTTAATTTGGTCGGCAACCACTGCCTCTAACACATGGTGTCAAAAATAACAAATTTAAATATAAAAAAAGGAACGTGATTTTATGACAGTCAATTTAAAATCTGCCAAGGCAAGTGCAGATATTGATTCCAAGGGCGCACAGCTTCTCTCCTTTGTAGGCGAGGATAACACCGAATACCTCTGGCAGGGCAAGGCTCCCTATTGGCAGGGGCGTTCCCCCATCCTCTTCCCTATTGTGGGCAGACTTAGAGAGGATAAGGCCATTATAGGCGGTAAGGAATACAACATGGGCAGACACGGCTTTGCCCGCCACCGTGAATTTGAGGTGGAGCAGCCCGATGATTCCACTGCTGTGTTTACGCTTAAATCTGACGAGGAGAGCAAAAAGCAATACCCCTTTGACTTCATCTTTAAAATGGTTTACACCCTTAATGAAGACACCCTTACATGGAAATATGTTGTTGAAAACACAGGCAAAACCGATATGCCCTATGCCGTTGGCGGCCACCCCGCATTTAACTGCCCCCTTGAGGAGGGTGAGGTGTATGAGGATTATGCCATAGAATTTAAAAATGAGGAAAAATCCAAATGCCCCAAAATTGATTTGCACACAGGTCTGATTGACTTTGGCTCACGCTATGACGCTCTTAAGGGCAGCAATAAAATTGATTTAAGCCAATCCCTTTTTGCCAATGATGCTCTGGTTTTTGACGATTTAAAATCACGCAGCTGCAAGCTCTTTTCAAAAAAGAGCGGCAAGGGCGTTGAAATGGTCTGGGAGGGCTTTGACCTGTTTGGAATTTGGTCCAGCACCGACAACGCACCCTTTGTCTGCCTTGAGCCATGGACAGGCTGCGCAACCGCCGTTGACGAGAACGACACCTTTGAGACAAAGCGGAATCTTATATTCCTAAAGCTAGGTGAAACCCGCAGCAAGAGCTTTTCTGTTAGAATTTTGTAAGAGTAAAATAAAAAAACAATCCGCAAGGTTTGAGCCCTGCGGATTGTTTTTTATTGTTTAAGCACCCTCCCGTAGGGGCGACCTATGTGTCTGCCCAAAGAAGGCATTCTACGGTAATCTGGGCAGACACATAGGTCTGCCCCTACCGTTATTTAATAATTAGTCAGCATCAATATAGATGTCCACAACTCTATCGGGAAGATTTGCTTTACCGCCTAATACATAAATGCTCTTTGCCGCTGTGGATTTGATAGTCTCTGTTACATCAGGATAGAAATTTATGCAGTGCACAAGAAGCATTGGTGCATCAAGCTTTGCAGCAAGCACGCCGCCTGCAAGGGCATCTGTGTAGTTTGCACCGTTTGTAAGTGTTAAAATATGGCTCTTAAATTCAAGCTCATATTCCTTGTAAATGTTAATGGCAGTATCATATCTGCTGCCGCCGCTAATTCTTTTAAAGGACTGTACACAGCTATAGTTAACTGCCTGCTCTAAAACAGAATCACCAATAGCACCACCAACTATAGTAAGGTCAATGTCCTTTTGCTTCTCATTAAGATACGTTGCGGTAACCTCGGGAAGAACATTTTTTGTAGCCAACAAAATGCGTCCGTTCTTTTTAGCAGCAACAGGAGTTATGCACAATGCGTCAACACTGCTTACTCCGTCTGCTAAGAAGTAGTAGGAAGGCTCGTCTGTGTTGCCCTCTGCAATATCAAGCAAGTCTATTTTCTTTGCTATTTGAACAGCTGTGTCGTAGCGATTGTCTCCGCCCACACGCTCTGCGCTTACTGTTATATCTTTAAGATTGGCAATTTGACGGCGAATCTTTGCGCTTATGGAGCCCTCTCCCCCAAGAAGGATAACATGGTCTATCTTTAAGTATTTAAACTGCTCAATAACAGAGGATTCAAGGCCGTCCGGCCCGTTGAGAGTGAGCAGTATAGGTGCATTAAGCTTGTGAGCCAGCGGTCCGCCTGAAAGAGCGTCCACTAAGGATAGGCCATTTGCCAAAACAGCTGTATGGGTGCTGTTCTTCCAGCTGTTGCTTATTTGAATTGAAGTATCAACTCTGCTGTTGCCTGAAATACGACCAACATAGGGTTTAAAGCTGCCAAGAATTCTATCTGCCAGTCTGGTAAGCTCAAGTGTCATTTTGTCAAGGTCGGTTTGAGTGGCAAAATCATCGCTTAAAAGGTAGATTGCATCCTCAATTTTAAGCTGCAGGGCATTCCAAATGTCCATGGAATAGCTTGCAGGAGACTTGCTTTGTGCATAGGCAATAGCACCCTCTAGCTCTTGGGTATCCAAGGGGGCTACATTTTGCGAATCCTCGAGAAGAATGTCTTCTTCACCAAAGACAAACTCAGATGCGCCAACCGAAAGTGCCCCCGAGAGCATAACGGCCAAGAAAGAAAAGCAAAGAAGCAATGCCAGCAATTTGTTTGTTTTCGTTTTCATAAATTATTCCTCCTGTGTTTTTGCATTAGAAAATGCGGCACGGAATTACCCCCCCATCCGCAGCTTCATGCATAGTAACTTTATTTATTACAAATTATATCACAATTTACAAAAAACACAAGAGAGAATTTTTGCGAATTTTTGCAATATTTAGCGATGAAGCCCCGAAAAAGATATTATTTGTATCTTTTATAGTAGATTTTTGATGTACATATAACAAAAGTGTACTAAATTTATTTCAAATCGTTACAAAAGTTATTTCAATATTTCGTAGCAAATGGTTAAAAAATGGTTACAAAACCAAAAAATAGGGAGCACGCTGTGCTCCCTAAAAACTTACTTACGAATTACCCCTATCCAACCTATCATAGCTAAACGCATTCAACTCAGTCAGAGGTTCCTCTTCATACATAGATAGCAATATCCTGCCTGCAATTTCAGAATACAGGGTGGAATTATTGCCCGGGCACACCGCAAAGTAGCAGTTTTGATACTCGCTCTCCTCACCCACAATGGGCAAGCCGTCCTCTGTTTCGCAGTATGAGCCTGCAAAGGCATACTCTGCTTTGGCAAATGGAATTTGCGGGAAGAGGTAGCGTGCGGCAGATTCCAGCTCGTCGTACTTCCTCTCAGGTATGCGCCTAACAGGCAGTATGCCGTACATGCGCCCCTGCTTATCTATAACGCCCGTGTCAAGTCCGCTGGCAAAAATCCTGCTGTCCGGGGTTGAGGATATGGTGATATTGGGCTTTGACCACATGCTTATGGAACAGCGTCCAGGCCAGCCCGCAAAGTCATCCAGCCTTTGGCTCACTGCGGCAAAGCCTGTTTTTGAGGGCGTTGGTGCTTTTATAAACTCCCCGCACTCGTTGCCTGTGGTTAAAATTAGCGTCTGCGTGTTGATTGTATGCCGTGTGTCAGAGCTTAAAATGCTCTCGCCGGCTCTGTTATCCACTTGAGTTATGCGGGTGTTCTCGTAAATCCTTGCACCCTTTTCAATTGCCTTGGAGGCAAGGGCGTGGGTGAGCCTGTAGGGGTCTACATCTGCGGCAAGATTTTTTGAGAGTATAGCTGCCGCTATATCAAACGAAAACACATTGCTTGCTATGTCCCTGTTGATAAACTCCACATCAAAGCCGTTTTGCTTGCGCAGCAGATACTCATCATAGATACAGTCGGCCTCCTCCTCAGAATCGGTGTAAACAAGGCTGTCCCTGCGGGCAAAGCCCACATCTGTGTCAAGCTCTTCAACCAGCTTCTCAAGGCTGTCCAGAGCCTCTGCACAGATGTGATATGTCTCTATTGCCGTGCGTATGCCTATCTTTTTTGCAAGCTCTGTAATGCTCTCTCCTGCGTCATACCGCACAGAGGGGCAGGCTGTGGATGTGCCGCTGTAACCCAGCGGATGAGATGTAACCAACACGGTGTTGACCCCCGCAGAGGCAAAGCGATAGGCGGCCATTGCGCCTGTTATTCCGCCCCCTATTATGCAAACCTGAGCGGTCTCGTTGTGGCTTAGCCAAGGATATTGTGCGGGTACGGGATTTATGGATGTCCAGAGAGGTTCGTTTTTTCTTAAAGCAGGCATAAGCTTACCTTCCTTCATGATTTTGGTAATAGTTTTGCCTGATTTTGATGGTTTATGCATGATTGCGCAAAAACACGCCACCGCTAAAAAGCGATGGCGCAAACCCTCAAAGGCAGACGACAACACAACAATCTTCATGTCCGCCTTTGAGGTAATGGCTTATTTTAACCCATATCTAGTCCAATGCCAATGCTGCTAACTTTTTGTTGGTCTTTTGTCAATGCAACAACAAGGACAGAATTGTACATAGTGCCTGATACAGCTAGCTTCGTTTCCCATTTAAAAACAAAATACGCCTCGTCATTGCTTTCATCATAACGATATGCCGCTTCTCCACCTGAGTATAACTCATAAACCTTAGAAACAGAATCTCCTACTTTTAACCCTTTTTGAGTTTGCTTGATTTCAAAAGTTCCTAATGCATACTTTGAGCCATCTTCAATTTCAAGCCATTCTTTACCGACTACCTTACTGGAAACATTGTGATTTTTTAAGATTTCCATCACCTGTTCCCTTTTCATATTAATTTGGATTTCTCCAGTCCCATCCTCATTAATAAGGCCTGCTATGATTTGACTTGCCGACTTTTCTTTTATGGCTGTTGTGACCTTGGATTTAGCAACGGTTGTAGTTG